>CAZJJF010000062.1:0-14145 GCA_964546245.1 uncultured Anaerolineales bacterium | reverse complement strand
TCGCCAACTAAGGTCTATTCAGGCCGGGCTGCGGAGTAACCCTGACGTCCGCCAGGTGTTGGGCGACCCCACGGTGGAATTTCGCGACAAGGCGCGACGAGTGCTGGACTTCCTGCCGTCGGGGGCGTCCTCCGACGTGCAGAAGTTCGTCCAATACCTGTTGAATGAAAGCGCGTTGGATGACCTGGACCAGATCATCGTCGAGCTAGACCAGTTGGGAACAGGCGGGCCGCGCGTGCTAGAAGGTAGCGTGACCAGCGCCGTGCCCCTGACCGACCAGGAACAAGCGGCGTTGCGCGATAAGCTGACCGCCGAGGCCGGCACCAGCCTGGACCTGACCTTCCATGTCGATCCGGAGATCATGGGCGGCCTGGTCGTTCAGGTCGGCGACCGGGTGGTGGATGCGTCTGTCGCGACGCGCTTCCGCCAACTCAAAGACTCGATCACGAAGGCGCTGTAAAGGAGTCGTCATGGCAACCAGTATGGTTGACATTACTGAACTGATTCGGCGGCAGATTCAAGAGTTTGAAGCGCCCCAGCAGACGGTCGATGTCGGCACGGTGCGCACCGTCGGCGACGGTATCGCCCGCATCACGGGCTTGAGCCAGGCGCGCCAGGCCGAACTGGTCGAGTTTCCCAGCGGCGTGCTAGGCACGGTGTTCAACCTGGAGCGTGACAACGTCGGCGTCATCATCATGGGTGACTATACCGACATCGAAGAGGGCGACCTCGTTCGTGCCACAGGCCGCATCGCGTCGGTTCCGGTGGGGGAGGCGCTGATCGGCCGTGTCGTGAACGCCGTCGGCCAGCCGGTCGATGGCAAGGGGCCGATCGAGACCAGCAAGTACCGCGTCATTGAGCGCATCGCCCCCGGCGTCATCAAGCGTCAAAACGTGGACACGCCGGTCCAGACCGGCATCAAGTCCATCGACGCCCTGTTCCCCATTGGCCGCGGCCAACGCGAGCTGATCATCGGCGACCGCCAGACGGGTAAGACGGCCATCTGCGTTGACACCATTCTCAACCAGAAGGGCCAGGACCTCATCTGTATCTATGTCGCTATCGGCCAGAAGGAATCCCAGGTTGCCAACATCCTGGGTGTGCTGGAACAGCACGGCGCTATGGACTACACGGTCATCGTCACGGCGACCGCTTCCGAGCCGGCGGCCCTCCAGTACATCGCGCCCTTCGCGGGCTGTGCCATCGGCGAAGAGTTCATGGAGAGCGGCCGCGATGCCCTGATCGTGTACGACGACCTGTCCAAGCACGCCTGGGCCTACCGCCAGGTGTCGCTCCTGCTACGCCGCCCGCCGGGCCGCGAGGCATACCCCGGCGATGTGTTCTATCTGCACTCGCGCCTGCTAGAGCGCGCTGCGCGCCTGAACGAAGAGCACGGCGGCGGGTCGCTAACCGCGCTGCCTATCATCGAGACCCAGGCCGGCGACGTGTCGGCCTACATTCCGACCAACGTCATCTCCATCACCGACGGCCAGATCTTCCTGGAAAGTGACCTGTTCTACGCCGGCGTTCGCCCCGCCGTGAACACAGGCCTGTCGGTGTCGCGCGTCGGCGGTGACGCTCAGACGCGAGGGATGAAGCAGGCCGTGGGTCGGCTCAAGAGCGAGCTATCCCAGTTCCGCGAGCTGGCGGCCTTCGCCCAATTTGGCTCCGACCTGGACGCAGTCACCCGGCGGCAACTGGATCGCGGCGTGCGCATCCAGGAGGTCTTGAAGCAACCCCAGTATCAGCCGCTGTCCCTGAGCCAGGAGATATGCATCCTGTATGCTGTCAACAACGGCTATCTGGACAAGGTAGCGGTAGCGAACGTGGGCGCGTGGGAGGCGGACTTCCACCGCTTCATGGAACGCAGCCACGCATCGGTGCTGTCGAGCCTCGAATCGGAGAAGCGTCTGTTCGACCCGAAGCTCGGCGCTGACGCCTCACCGACGGTGCAGCAACTGCGCGCGGCCCTCGACCAGTTCAACGCGACCTGGCAGCCGCCCGTCTAGGGTGTGGTCGCTCCGCACGAGGACGAAGCTTACGCGGTATGTGACGAGTGATGCGTGAAACGTGAGGCCGGTCGGGTCTTCACATGCATCACGTTACCGGGCATCACGGAGGAATCCCCGTGGCTAGCGCGCGCGAGATTCGACGCCGCATCCGCAGCGTCAAGAACATCAAACAGATTACCAAGGCGATGGAGACCGTCGCAGCCTCCAAGATGCGACGCGCCCAACAGCAGACCCTCGCTACCCGGTCGTACGCCGAGAAGGCGCGCGAGGTACTCGGCTCCATCGCGCGTCAGACGGCGCGCGGCGCAGTTCCCCATCCCTTGCTGCAGCAGCGCGACCAGCGTAACGTAGCCCTCATTCTCATCACCGCCGACCGTGGCCTGGCGGGTAGCTTCAACTCGAACATGATTCGCGAGGCGCTACGCTGGATGCGCGAGCAGAAGAGCAACGTCAGCGTCATTGCCGTGGGCCGCAAAGGCCGCGACTTTATGCTGCGTGTGGGCCGACCCATCCGCGCCGAGTTTGTTCCCGTGCCCGACCCGCCCACGTTGGCGGCGGCGCTGCCCATCGCCCGCATTGCGATGGAAGATTTCCTCAAAGGGGAGCTGGACGCGGTCTACGTGGGCTACACCGATTTTCAGTCGACGCTGCGCCAGTCGCCGGTCATCCAGCAGTTGCTGCCGGTCGAGCCGATCTGGCTGGCCGACGAGCGGCGCGGTATGGTCGACTACATCTATGAGCCGAGCGCCGAGGATGTCCTGGCCGCTGTGCTGCCGCGCTTCACGGAGATGCTGGTCTACCAGGCGTTGCTTGAATCGGCAGCGAGCTTCTTCAGCGCGCAGATGGTCGCCATGCGCAACGCCAACGATGCGGCGGGCGAGTTGATTGACGATCTGACGCTCACCTACAACAAGGCGCGCCAGGAGAGCATCACCCGCGAGCTGTTGGACATCTCAGGCGGCTCGGCGGCGCTGGAACAGGGGCGGGCGCGGTAAGTGGCGCGCGACTTGAGTGGCGTACAACCCCAGCCGGGGTGGAGGTAATACATGGCAGTCGCCGAACCCAAGACCCAGGATCAGACGCGCAGCGTGATGGGCAAGGTCGTGCAGATCATCGGCTCCGTGGTGGACGCCGAGTTCCCTGAAGACCAACTACCCGAAATCTACGATGCGATTGAGATTATCAGCGATGACGGCCGCCGCGTTACCTGCGAGGTGCAAACGCACCTGGGCAACAACGCGGTGCGTACCGTGTCGATGACCACCACGGACGGCCTGCGGCGTGGCATGGATGCCGTCGCTCTGGGCGGCCCCATCACCGTGCCCGTCGGCCCTGCCACCCTGGGGCGCGTGTTCGACGTGCTGGGCAAGCCGATCGACGAGAAGGGGCCGGTCGAGGCTGAAACCTTCTATCCCATCCACCGACCATCGCCGCCCCTGGTCGACCAGGTGACCAAGACCGAGGTCTTCGAGACCGGCCTGAAGGTCATCGACCTTATTGCCCCCTTCACGAAGGGTGGTAAGACAGGCGTGTTCGGCGGCGCGGGCGTCGGCAAGACGGTAACCATTGCCGAACTCATCCGCAACATCGCCGCTGTCCACTCCGGCTACTCCGTGTTCACGGGCGTGGGTGAGCGGACCCGCGAAGGCACGGCGCTGTACGGCGAGATGCACGAGTACGGCGTCATCGGCTCGACGGTGATGATTTTCGGCCAGATGAACGAGCCGCCCGGCGCGCGCCTGCGGGTCGGCCTGACCGGCGTCACGATGGCCGAGTACTTCCGCGATGAGGGCCGCGACGTGCTGCTCTTCATCGACAACATCTTCCGCTTCGTCCAGTCTGGCTCCGAGGTATCGGCGTTGCTAGGTCGTATGCCCAGCGCGGTGGGCTATCAGCCGACGCTGGCGACGGAGATGGGCGCGCTTCAGGAGCGCATCACCTCCACCAAGCGCGGTTCCATCACCTCGATGCAGGCGGTGTACGTGCCCGCCGACGACTACACCGACCCCGCGCCGGTGGCAACCTTCGCGCACCTGGATGCCACCATTGCCCTGGAGCGGTCGATCTTTGAGCAGGGCATCTTCCCCGCTGTCGATCCCCTCGGCTCGACCAGCCGCATCCTCGACCCGCGCGTCGTGGGCGACTTGCACTATCAGGTGGCGCGTGGCTGCCAGCGCGTGCTCCAGCGCTACAAGGATTTGCAGGACATCATCGCTATCCTGGGCGTCGAGGAATTGAGCGAGGACGACAAGCTGACCGTGGCCCGCGCCCGCAAGATTCAGCGTTTCTTTAGCCAGCCCATGTTCGTGGCCGAGCGCTTCACGAACAAGGAAGGCCGCTACGTTAAGATCGATGACACGGTCAAGGGCTTCAAGATGATTCTCGACGGCGAGTTGGACGACGTCCCCGAGCAGGCCTTCTACATGCAGGGCGGCATCGAGGACGTGATGAAGACGGCCGAGGATCTGCGCCAGGGCCGCTAAGGGAGTGACGCATGCCGATTCACCTGGAAGTGGTGGCTCCCGACCGCATCCTGTATAAGGGCGACGTGGACATGGTCATCGTGCCGGGCGCTGAGGGCGAGATGGGTATTCTGCCCCGCCACGCGGCTCTGATGTCGGGCCTCAACTTTGGTGCGCTCGTCATCAAGCAGGCTAACGAGCCAGACCGCCATATCGCCATCGGCGGTGGCTTCGTCGAGGTGCGGCCAGACCGGGTCACGGTACTGGCCGACAGCGCCGACCGCGTGGAAGAGATCGACATAGCCCAGGCCGAGGAGGCCCGCCGTCGCGCCCAGGAGGCGCTGGCGCGCGGACTGGAGCCGGTGGACGAGGAGCGCGCCCTGGCCGCCCTCAAGCGCGCCAGGCTGCAATTGAAGCTGGCCGAGCGGCGGGGTGGCAGTCGGCGGCCGGTGAGCCAGTAGCCGACTGGGGTGTCAATTCAGCGGATGCGGGTAGGCTATGCGCGCACAGCCTACCCGCATCTCATTATGCCTGGCCCCCGTCGCTTGTTGAACGCGGCGAGCTGTAGGGGCAGGGTCTCCCTGCCCTCGACGGCTGCTTTTGACGCGACGGGCAGGCCTGGCTATACTTGCTGACTTGAAGGGCGGGGGCGAGTCGCGCCTTCGGCGGCGGCCCGCCCTTCTTGCCTGTTCGCTATCAGGTACGCCCTGGTAAGGATTGACGCATGCTCACGCGCTATATCGGCATCGATCTCGGCACAGTCAACGTCCTCGTCCACGAGCGGGGGCGCGGCATCGTGCTGAAGGAGCCGTCCGTCGTCGCCATTTCTGTCAACGACAACCGCATCGTTGCCGTCGGTCAAGAGGCGCTCGAGATGCTGGGGCGCACGCCCGACACCATCGAGGTCGCCCGTCCCCTCAAAGATGGCGTTATCGCCGACTACGTGGTCACCGAGGCGATGCTGCGTTACTTCATCCAGAAGGTTTGCGGGCGTATGCGTATTCGCAAGCCCGAAGTCATGATCTCCGTGCCGGTGGGCGTGACATCGGTAGAGAGCCGCGCGGTTCACGATGCCGCCATCCAGGCCGGCGCGGGCGAGGCCTTCCTCATCCCTGAGCCGCTGGCTGCCGCTATCGGCGCCGGGCTGCCCGTCGCCACCCCGACCGGTAACATGGTCATCAATCTTGGCGGCGGCACGACCGAGGCCGCCATTGTGTCGGTCAACGGCATCGTGCAGTGGTCGTCAGTGCGTGTCGGCGGCAATAAGGTCGATGAGGCTATTGCCTCCTACGTGCGCCGCAAGTACAATCTGCTCGTCGGCGAGCGCACCGCCGAAGACATCAAGATGACCATCGGTAGCGCGGTGCCCCTCGAAGATGAGATGGTTACGGAGGTACGTGGTCGCGACCAGGTGGCGGGCCTGCCCCGCACAGTCCGCCTGACCTCGACGGAAGTGACCGAGGCGATGGCCGAGCCGCTGGCGGCAATTGTCGGCGCGGCGAAGGAAGTGCTGGAGAAGACGCCGCCCGAGCTGGCCGCCGATGTCATCGATCGCGGCGCGGTGATGACGGGCGGCGGTGCGCTGCTGCGCAACCTGGACCGCTTGCTGACGGACGAGACCGGCATCGCCTTCTATCCGGCCGACGATCCCATCGGCTGCTGCGCCCGTGGCGCAGGTCGTGCTCTGGAGCACTACGATATCCTCAAGCGCACCATGAAGCCCGTCTATTAACACGCGCGGTCGTCTCGCCAGATTCGCCTTTCGGCGCGCCTCGTGGTATACTGCTGTGTCGAAATAAGCACTGATTCTTTGCGAGGTGACATCCCATGCGTGTGGTCCTCATTCAGGACGTCCCGAACCTGGGCAGGGTCGGCGACATTAAAGACGTGGCGGACGGCTATGGCCGCAATTACCTGATTCCCAAGGGGCTGGCGATCCTGGCGACCTACGGCGCGGTCAAGAATGTCGAGGAGTTGCGCCGCGCTGAGGCCAAGAAGATGGCTCGCCGCGTGCAAGATGCCGAGTCCATCGCGGCTCAGTTGAATCAGTTGAACCTGCACTTCACGGCACGCGCTGGTGAGGAAGGCCGACTGTACGGCTCCATCACCAACGCCGACATCGCCGAGGCCATCAAGGCCAAGACGGGGCACGACATCGACCGCCGCCGCATCGAGCTGGACGAGCCGATTCGCCACCTGGGCGAGCACACGGTGGAGGTGCGTCTCATTACCAACGTCTCGGCGCACGTCAAGGTGACTGTTGAGCCGGAGGGCGGCCTGGTGGCTGCACCCGCCGAGGCCGTTGCGCCGGTGGCCCCCGCGCAGCCCGAATAGCGCGGCCCCGAGGATCGGCGGCGCAAGGCGGCTTGCCAACATAGAAGGAATAGGGGCGGCTCAGGCATCAGACCTGAGCCGCCCTTTCGTGATTCTGCGCGGAACGAAACGGGCGTGAATGCGTCTTGGTAGTTGCAGGTTGAAGGTTGTAGCGGGCAGGCCCCCGTGCCTGCCCTCGACAGGGCAACCACAAAGGTTGCCCCTATGGAAGGGACTCGCTGTGGGTCGCACGTTTCTCACGCGGTGCAGCATGCTTATCAGTGGCTTGGCCCTGGCGTTGGTCCTGCTGCGCACGGCCAGCGCCGAGGGTGCAACTGCCTGGCCTCTGCGCCCCTCGGGGGCGGGAACCACACTGAACGCCCAGGGACAGGCGGCTCTCACGGGGCGCATCGTGGATGCTCTGACGGGTACGGCCGTCGCCGACGCCGTGGTGCACGCCGGCGGTAGTGAGGCGCGCACCTCGGCCGACGGTGGCTACCGCCTGGCGCTGCCCCCTGGCCGCTACGATGTGCGCGTCGCAGCGGTGGGCTACGTGGGCATGGCTCTGCCTGGCGAGGTCGTTACCCAGGCGGGGCTGACCCGCAACGTGGCGATGGTGCGCGAGGACCTCTCCGCCGCCGAGCAGACCCAGGCCCGCGAGCGCCTGCGCGCCGAGGCGGGCGCGGACGACGCCGCGACGAAGGTGGATTTGCCCTCGGCAGTCGCGGTCCCCGGCGTGACGACTACACCCGCCACCATCCGCGTCCAGATGCCCGACGGCAGTATCGTGACCCTGGCGACGGACGACTACCTCAAGGGCGTCGTGCCCTTCGAGATCGGCCCCGGTTCCCCGGCCGAGGCCCAGAAGGCACAGGCCGTCGCCGCCCGTACCTATGCCGCGACCCACTGCCTGCCCGCGTCGGCGGGGGACCCGGCCAGGTGTGAGCCGGGCATTGATGCCAACGTGGATACCACCACTCGTACCCAGGTGTGGCGCGCCAGCCCGCGCTACGACTCGTCGAACCAGGCTGTCGATGCCACCAGCAATGTCGTGCTGCGCCAGGGCGATAACCTGGCGACGGCGACACTCTACTTCGGCCACACCGTTCTTGCCACGCGCAACAACGAGGATGTCTTCAACGGCCCGCCCTACAGCTACCTGCGCTCGGTGGCGTCGCCCGACCCCTTCGACCAGCGGTACGGTCACGGCGTTGGCATGAGTCAGGTGGGGGCGATGGTGCTGGCATCGTGGGGGGCAGGCTACGCCGACATTCTGCGCCACTACTACACCGGCCTCGCTGTGGAGGCGGCCCCGCCGCCCGCGACGGCCGCCGCCATCGGCGCGGCTCCCGTAGCGGCGCACGGCGGTGTGCCGCCGCAGCAGGCTACCCCCGCCCCGACCATGCAGCGCAAAGATGTGACCATCGCGGGCAACGGGTGGGCGCAGGGGACGAGCAGCGGAGCCACGCCAGGGGGGAAACTGGAGGCCACGAGCAGCGGCCCGGTGACGTACACCAGCGCGCCGCAGGCCGCTGGCTTCGAGTTCAAGGCGCTGGCCGTCGCCTGGGGGCCTGCCCTGCCCGAGGGCGCGACCATCGCGGTCGAGGTGCGGGTCAGCGATGACGGCGTGACGTGGCAGCCGTGGCGCGCGGCCCCTCCCGCCGACGCCGCGCGCGATAGCGTCGCGCCGAGCGGCACGGACCTGCTTCTAGAGCAGGGTCGCGTGGCGCAAGTGCGCGTGACGCTCGATCAGGGACTGGCCCGCACGCCGCCGAGCCTGACCGAGCTGACCCTCCACTTCCTGCGGCCGGAGAATCTGCCCACGCCGACCGAGGTAATCGCGGCGGCCAACGCTGCCAAGGCGGCTGGGGGCGACGCCCTCAAGCCCCCTATCGTGCCGCGCTCCGCCTACGGCGTATCGGACGCCTACGTGGAATGGGATGACTGCTGGCGTGGGGCATCGAGCGACCGTCAGGGCTACATGAAGCCCCAGGCCTTCGCCGTCCACCACACCGCCGACAATCGCACCAGCCTGACCGGCCCGGAATGGGCCTACACCGTCTGGTATTACCACACATACACGAAGGGCTGGGGCGACACCGGCTACCACTACATGGTCGACCGCGATGGCATCGTTTACCAGGGCCGCACGCCGGGCACGGCTTCGCCGCCGTACATGGTCGAGGGTGGGCACGTCTACGGCTACAACTGCTCCTCTGGCGGCGTCGTGGCCCTGGGGAATTACCAGCCGGGCATCGACGTCCCGCTGACGCCTCTGACCGATCAAACCCTGCAAGGGCTGAGCAAGGTCCTGGCCTGGCTCATGGACAGCTACGGCTGGCGGCCCTGGGACTCGCGCGTGGTCAAGGGGATTACCGTCACTGGTCTGGCGGGCCACCGGGATTTCGGCGGGACCGTCTGCCCCGGCCAGGACCTGTACGACCGCCTGCCCGAATTGCGCGACCGCGTCGAGGCGCTGCTGGACAGCGAGCCATCGCCGACCGCCACGCCCACCGCGCCCGTCTCTGCCACGGCCACGCCGCGCCCGCGCGACCCGACGCCTCCGCCGCCAGGCCCCACGCCAACCCTCGGTGCGGGTTGCCGCGACGTGATACGCCAGGGTGACTTCGGCCTCTATGATCAGTGGGATATGTCGGGCGTAAGCGCGCTCGCTTCGACCTTCAGTTATCAAAGCCCGCCCCGTAGCCTCTTCCTCGGCCACAACCAGGCCCAGGCGGACCCCGCCGGCTGGGCGATGGCAACCCAGCGCAATATCAGTATCCCGCAGCCCGTCGAGCGCGCCCGCCTGTCCTTCTGGTACGCGCCCTTCGCTGATGGCGCCGACGGCGATATTCACCGCGTCGAGTTGCAGGACGCGGCGGGCAACACCCTGCCGGGGGGCTGGCTGATGAACCAGCAGCCGCCGCAAAACACCCGCGATTGGACCCTGTTCCAGGCTGACGTGACCGATGCCCTGCGCGCCGCCGACGGCGACATGACTCTCGTCTTCAGCGTCTACAACGACGGCAACGGGCTGAAGACGTACATGCGAATCGACGACGTAGTGTTGGAGGTATGCGGCGGCGCGACGCCCACGCCCAGCCGCACCCCGACGGCCACGCCGACCCGCACGCCGCGCCCGACGGCCACGCCGCTACCCGTCGCCTGCACCGACTGGACGCGCAACGGCGGCTTCGAGGCGGGCGATTTGCTGCCCCAGGGCTGGGCGCTGCAAGACGGCGGCGTTGACGTCGCCCTGGCCTCGGACAATCACACGCCGGGCGGGGCGCGCTCGCTCCATCTGGGGCGGACGACAGCGGGCGGGACGATGGGCTATGCTGCCGCCTGGCAAGATTTCACCTGGCCCAGCGGCGTGACAGCAGCGACGCTGCGCTTCGCCTACAAGGCGCAGGGTGGCGATGGCGGCGACCGCCGCCTGGTGGAAGCGCGCGACGTGACAACCGGCGAGCGCGTGACGCTATGGACCCTGGACGGCGCACAAGACACGGGCTGGCAGACGATAGAGTTACCCGTCACCATGCAACCCGTCGGCCACGCCGCGCAGGTCTATTTCGCCCTGCTCGACCAGGGCGGCGCCAACGCCGAGATTCTCATCGACGACGTGTCGCTGGAGCTATGTGGCCGCGGCCTGGGCGGCCCGTGGCGGATGTACCTGCCCGCAATTCAGTCGGGAGGAGGGGGGGGCTGACGCCAGAACGTCACACCCTCTACCGGTTCTCAGTTCTGCTGGCCGCTGTGCCTCGGGGGGCTGACGCCAGGGGCCTCCGTCTCTTCCTCGGCCATGTCCAGCCCGGCCTGCGCCGCGCCTTCGGTGATGTCGCTGACGGCTTCCAGGGCCAGCGCCTCGCTGGCCTCACTCAGCCCCTCGGCGGCGGCGATGGCGGCCAGGCCCTCGGCCATCTGCTGCGCCCCCAAATCGGCGGTCTCGAAGCTCGCCGAGCGCAGCGTCTCAGCCGCGTCTAGCTCCTCCGTGCCGTCGGTCAACTCGCCCAGGCCCAGGCCCGCCACCTGTTGCCCCGCCTGCGCCATGTCCAGGGCCAGGGCATGAGTGTGGCGCGAGCGCAGGATGTCCTCGATGGCGATGGCGCGCATGCGCTCGCTCATGTGGCTGAGGAAGGTGGCGACGGCGCGCTGCCCACCGGCCAGTACGATGTCGGAGACAGCGGCCATCTGGCCGGCCATGCCCGCCAGTTCCATGCCTCGCCCCAGATCTTCGTCGCTGATAGCGCGCACAGCCTGGCTCAGAGCAGCGATGTCCTCGGCGGCGGCCAGCATGTCGGTCCCCTGTGCCAGGTCGCGCACTCCCTTGGCCTCGGCGATCTCGCTGAGGGCAGCCATATCGTCGGCCGTATCGAGGGCGCTGTAGCCTGCCGCCATGCCAATCGCCCCCTCGATGGCGACGTCGCGGCTCAAGTCGCTCATCTCACCCGACTCAGCCAGCCTGTCTGCCCCCGTGTCGAGCAGGGCATCGCTGCGACTCGCATCCGACTTCTTCCTGTTGTGAGCGGCCATGGCGGTGTCCTTTCGCGTGGAACCGTCGAGACGTCTATGACCCAACGACGCTTATTCTACGAGGCCGGGCGTTCCCGCGCAAACGCAAGGTCTCGTCATAGGCGCGCTGCAACTGCGGTTGACATCGCGCGGCGGTGTCCCTATACTTGGTGGTGACAACGGAGACCCCGTTGCCCTGGGGGAGTCTGGTCAAGCCAGGCTGAGAGGGGCGCCCGGCAACCAATGCCACAGCGCCCGACCCCATGAACCTGATCTGGATCATGCCAGCGCAGGGAAGGGCCAGCCACACGCACGTTAGCCGTCGCCCTTTCCCGGGGCGACGGCTTTTGTGTGGGGAGGTCGCATGATCGCGGAATCCACGCGCCCGATGGAGGCCGCGCCGCCGGCCGAGTGGGGCATTGACCCGGTACCGCCCGCCCAGCGACGGCTGCGCCTGACCGACTTCGCGGTGCTGTGGGCCGACCTGGGCGTAGGCCTGCTGGTGCTGGTGGCGGGCAGCCTGCTCGTGCCGGGTCTCGGCCTGACTCAGGCCCTCGTTGCGATTGTGATTGGGACTCTCATCGGCAATCTGCTGTTGGGGATGGCGGGCGTGGTCGGCAGCGACACCGGCGCGCCGACGATGGTGACGCTGCGCCCCGCGCTGGGAATGCGCGGCGCGTGGCTGCCGAGCGCGGCCAACGTGGTGCAACTGATCGGCTGGGCCGCCTTCGAGGTGCTCATTATGGCCCAGGCCGCCAATGCCATCGTCCACACCCTGTTTGGCTGGAGCAACTACTTGCTGTGGGTGGTAGTGTTCGCGAGCCTGGCAACCTGGATGGCCGTGGCTGGCCCCATTGCGGTCGTCAAGAAGTACCTGGAACGCTTTGGGGTGTGGGTCGTTCTGGCGACGACGCTGTGGCTCACCTGGTACATCCTGGCGCACTACGACGTGAGCGCGCTGTTCGCTCAGCCGGGCACAGGGGACTTGAGCTTCGGGTCGGGCGTCGATCTGGTCGTGGCGATGCCCGTCTCGTGGCTGCCGCTGGTGTCCGACTTTTCGCGCTTCGCTCGGCGCAGCGGTGACGCCTTCTGGGGAACGTACATCGGCTACTTCATCGCCAACACCTGGTTCTATGCCCTCGGTGCGGTGCTGATGCTCGCCCTCGCTTTGAGCAACCCCTTTGACCTGATTCCGGCCATCGCGGCGTTGGGCGGCGGCTGGCTCGCCCTGGCCATCATCCTGGTGGACGAGACCGACAACGCCTTCGCCAACATCTACTCGACGACCATGTCGGCCAAGAGCATCGTCCCGCGCCTGCCCTTCCGCGCCACCGCCGTGACCGTCGGCGCGCTGGCGGCCATCCTTGCCGCCCTGTTGCCCCTCGCCGACTACGAGTGGTTCCTGCTGCTCATCGGCTCCGTCTTCGTGCCGCTGTTCGGCGTGTTGGCGGCCGACTACTTCATTGTGCGCCGCCGTCAGTATGAGGTGGCTGAACTGTACCGCGAGCACGGCGCGTACTGGTATGCCGCGGGAATCAACTGGGCCGGCATCGCGGCCTGGGCAACGGGCGTGATTGTCTATCAGTGGATCACCCGTGCCCTGCCGAATCTGGGCGCGACCATCCCCGCCTTTCTCGTCGCCCTGGGGGCGTACCTGCTCCTGGCGCGCTTGCTCCGCGTCAACGCGGCGCGCTAAGCCATCCCTGGAGGAACGATGTACGACCAAAACCTGGCCGACCAGGCCGCCGATCTGCTGGCCCGCCTGCGCGAGCGGCGACCCCTCGTCCATCACATCACCAACAATGTGACCGTCAACGACGTGGCGAATGTGACGCTGCAACTGGGCGCGCTGCCCATCATGGCCCCGTCGTCCCACGAGGCGGCCGACATGGTCGCCCATGCCAGCGCCCTGGTGCTCAATATTGGGACGCCAGACCCCGACCAGCTGGAGGCGATGGCGCAGGCGGGAACAGTGGCGAATCAGCTCGGCCTGCCCATCATCCTCGACCCGGTAGGACTGGGAACCACGCCGCTGCGCACCGAAGGCACGCGCCGCCTGCTGAGTCGGCTGCGGTTGACGGTGGTGCGCGGCAATGCCGGCGAGATCGGCCGCCTGGCGGGGCTGGGCGGCGAGGTGCGCGGCGTCGAGAGCATCAGCGCGCCGGACGGAGCAACCGCGACGAGCCTGGTGGCGCGCGACCTCGGCATCGTGGCCGCCGCCACGGGGGCGCGCGACTTCGTGGCTGGCGTGGGCGGTAGCTTCTTTATTGACAACGGCCACCCCATGCTGGCGACCGTGGTAGGAACCGGCTGCATGTCCACCGCCACAATTGGCTGTTTCGTGGCCGTCGCCGACGACCCGCTGCTGGGTGCGATGGCGGGGCTGGCGTGCTTCGGCGTCGCTGGCGAGCTGGCCGCCGCCGACAGCGACGCGCCGGGTAGCTTCAAGATAGCCCTGTTCGACCGCCTGTATGGCCTGGACCCCGAGATGGTGGCGGCGCGGGCGAAGATCGGTCACACCCAGGAGGTCAGCGGTGGCGAAGCCGGTCGTTGATTGGGCGCTCACCGTCGTCACCGATGACAGGTTGAGCCTGGGCCGCCCGCAGATTCAGGTGGTGGTGTTCTGGAAGGTGGACCGCATCTCCCGCGGCGGGGTGGTGCCGTACTTCACCCTCAAGGGGGTGCTCGCCAAGCACGGCATCCGGGTGGAGTTCGCCACCGAGCGGATCGACGAGTCGCCCACCGGCGAGCTGATGGAGACCCTGTTGGCCGGCATGGCCCGGTTCGAGAACCGCCTCCGCGTCGACCGCACCATCGGCGTCGAGAAGATCCTCACCAAGGAGGGG
>CAZJJF010000061.1:0-14170 GCA_964546245.1 uncultured Anaerolineales bacterium | reverse complement strand
GGAAACGGCCGCCGAGAACGATGCCCTGCTGGCGAGCCTGCGCCGTTTCAGCCTGTCCGCCATGTAATTCCTGTCCAGTACCTGGACAACGAGGTTGCTATGATTCCCCCTCAGCCTGTGCCCGTGCGCTGCCCGCGCTGCCAGACACCCTTCGAGGCGTCTGTACGATCCGTCATCAACGTTCAGGAGACGCCACGCCTCAAGGAGGATCTGCTGGTTGGGCGACTCAATATTGCCACCTGTCCGGCCTGCGGGACACGCCTGCGGGTTGGCTCGCCCCTGTTCTACTACGACTCCTCCCACGAGCTGGCCATCGCCTACATCCCCATGGAGATGGGGTTGAGGCAAGATGACCAGGAGCGGCTGATTGGAAGCCTGGCGAATGCCGTGTTCGAGTCGTTGCCGACTGAGGAGCGCCGCTTCTATATTCTCAATCCGAAAGTAACGCTGACCCAGCAGGGGCTGCTGGAAACCATCATGGAAGCCGACGGCGTGACCCGCGAGATGCTGGAGGCGCAGGCGAATCGCGCCAAGCTTCTGGGTGAGTTGCTGGACAACGTCGACGACGAGGCGAGCCTGGCGCGGCTGGTGGAGGCCGACAAGGACAGCATCGACTATGAGTTCTACCTGATGATCGCTGGACTCATGGAGAATGCCCAGGATCTCGGCGCGACGGATGAGGCGACCCGTCTGGCCATGCTGCGTGATCGCCTGATTGCTCTCACCGGCGGGCCTTCACAGCCGCTGCCACGGCCGATGACAGGCGAGATTCCCGACGAGGAAGTCATCAACACGCTACTCGAAGCCGACCCGCAGACCCTCGTGGCCCTGGTAGCGGTCAACCGGCCGCGCTTCGACTACGTATTCTTCCAGACTCTCACCAACCAGATGGAGGCGGCGCAGGCGGCGGGTAATACCGAACAGGCGGCCCGCCTCGGCAAGTTGCGCGAGGATCTTCTGGCCGCGTCTGATACCATCGACCGCGAGATGCAGGTCAGCCTGCGCCAGGGGGCGACTCTGTTGCAGACAATCCTGGAGAGCGAGGACCCATCGGCGACCGTGCAGCAGCACCTCAGCGAAATCGACGATGCCTTTCTGTGGGTGCTATCGGCGAATATTCAGCAGGCCTACGAGGAGGGGCGGAACGACGTCGCTCAGATGCTGGAAGGGCTGTATGCCTACATTCTCGCGCGGTTGGAGTTGGAGCTACCCCCAGAACTTCAGCTGATTAACCGCCTGCTGCGCCTGGCCGAGCCTACCCAGCGTGCCGAGGTGCTGACGGCGGAGGCCTCGTATGTCACACCGGCCCTGGCCGAGGCGTTGGAGCGCGCGGCGAGCGAGGCTGCCGAGCATGGTCGCGATGATCTGGCGGGTCAGGCGCGCACCATCGCCGCTGAAGTGCGGGCGCGGTTGGCGGAGGGCGCGTGAGTGGGACCGAGGGGCGCACGGCCGCCCTGGAGCGCGTGACGGGCGAGACCTCGGTGAGCGTGCGGGTGGCATTGGACGGTGCGGGCGCGGCCGATATTTCGACGGGCGTGGGCTTCTTTGACCACATGCTGACGCTGTTTGCCCACCATAGCCTGGTCGACCTGGCAGTCCATGCCAGCGGCGATACCCACGTCGATGATCACCACGTCACCGAGGACGTGGGCATCACCCTGGGACAGGCGCTGGCCCAGGCGCTGGGAGACCGCAAGGGTATCCGCCGCTACGGCCACGCCCTGACGCCTATGGACGAGGCGCTGGCGCTGGCTGCCATCGACATTTCGGGGCGCGGGATGCTGGTGTTCGACATGCCCTTCGGCGCAGCCAAGATTGGGCGTTTCGACACTGAGCTGGTGCCAGAGTTTTTCCATGCTGTGGCGACCAACGCGCGGCTGACGTTGCACCTCAAACTGCTGGCAGGCGCGAACAATCACCATATCGCTGAGGCGAGTTTCAAGGCCTTCGCCCAGGCCCTGCGCGAGGCGATGGCCCTGGACCCGCGCCGCGCGGGTGCGGTCCCCAGTACCAAGGGAACACTGTAGTCTGGTGGGCGCACCACAGCGCGAAACCATAGCACATCAGGTGGGGAGGGGGTATCTATGGAGCGGGGCTTCCTGGGGCTGCCGTGGGCGGTGTGGGGGGTGGCGGCGCTGGCGCTGGCTCTGGTGTGGGTGGTCGTGTGGCCCACCGACCGCGCGGCGGGGGCGAGCGGGCTGCGCCTGTGGCTGCTGCGCTGGGGGCATGCCCTGGTGTGGGTGCTGCTAGGGATATCGTTCTTCGTGCGAGGGGTGGGTCAGGAAGGCGCAGCGAATGTCATCGCGCTGGCCGCGCTGGCGGTCTACCTGGCCTTCCTGGGCGCCATCGTCACGGGCGGTTGAACTGCCGCTGGATGTCGGGGCGATATAGAACGTAGATGACAACAATGGATACGACCATGCCGATGAGGGCGCTGATCCAGTTGCGTGAGCCGACCAGAACCAGGATGAGCAGGATGTTGAAGGAGAGCGCCTCATAGATGATGGCCCACGGCCACGCCCATTCCTTGAGCCGCCAGAGGCCGATGCCGACGGCGATGGAGCCAATGGCGTAGGTGAGCAGGATGAGCATGGCGGCGACAGCCAGGCCGCCGGCCGCGCCATTGATGAAGCCCATCAAGGCAGCCATGCCACCCAGCGCGAGGCCGACCACGGCGACGATAAGGGCCAGGCTACCGCCCAGCATCGTGAGCAGTGCGATCACCGTGACGGCGGTGGAGCGCACCTTTGGCACAGGGGGCGTGAGGGCGTAGGGGAAGCCGGGCGTAGACTGAAGGCTCAAGGCCGTCTCCTTAAAGGTGGGGAGGCGTGCGACTTGCTGTTAGACTGGATATTGATTCTATGCCCTGAGGCCGTGGCCGTCAACCTGCGGCGAGTCGGCGCCAGCGGCGGCCAGGTAGCCTTGCCGTGCGGGGTGTCGATGCGCTTGTGGAGGCGGTCGTAGGCCCTCGGTGGTTGACTCGGCCTACAAAGCTGCCTATGATTGGCGCGGCGGCGGGCCACAGCCTGCTGCCGACAAACTGACCTCGCCGGGATTCATCCTTAGCCTCATGACAACTGCTGCTCCGCATCGCGGTTCTCGACCAGCCCAGTTGGGCCGCGACTACGGCTTGCCCCTGCTCTTCTTCTTTGCGCTGGCCGCTCTCCTGTCGTGGCCGACCGTGGCCCATCTGACTACCGCCATCACCAGCGACGGCGGCGAAGACGCCCGCCTGAATATCTGGACGCTGTGGCATGCCGGGCAGGCTTTCACCTTTCGCGAGCCGCTGCTGTACGCTCGCGACCTCTATTTCCCAATCGGTGTCTCGCTGCTGACCCACAGCCCCGGCCCGCTAATGGGTCTTCTCGCCGCGCCCTTTTGGTGGCTTGGCCCTACAGCCACCTACAACCTCGCGCTTATGCTGGGCCTGGCGCTGACCGGCTTCTGCATGTATCTACTGGGGCGCGGGGTAGGCTTCGGGCGCGGCGTCGCCGTCTTCTCAGGCCTTGTCCTGATGACCGCGCCGATGGTTGTTGGCGGCCTGTTACAGCACATGGATAAGGTCTTCCTGGGCCTGGTTCCGCTGGCATTGCTCATGACCCTCTACGCCCTCGACCCGCGCCGTTCGCGCTGGTGGGCCGTCGGCCCCGGCGTAGTCCTCCTCCTTACCATGCTCCAGGGCGGCTGGCACTTCATCACGGCGGGGCTGGGGGTGGGGCTGTTGATGCTGATGCTCCTGGCGCAGGCGGGCAGGGCGGCGCGGCGACTGGTATTGGGGCGGGCCGCGCTGGCGGTGGTGGGGGTAGCCCTGCTGGTGGGGCCGATGCTGGTGGCAACGGGCGTGGCGTCAGATAATGTCGGGGTCCAGATTGACCGCACTGGGCAATCGGTGGACTTTCAGCCTGATGTGACGCAGTTCTTCCGCGATCGCCCCTATAATCGGTTGGGCCAGATGGACCGCGACGTCCTCGCCGCGAGCGGCTACAGAATCAACATTGAGACGGCGGTCTTTATGGCCTGGACGGGGCTGGCGCTGGCTGTCCTGGGATTGGCGACCAGTTGGCGGCGGGCGTGGCCGTGGGCCGTGCTGCTTTTGGCCGGCGTGCTGCTGGCCCTGGGTCCCAATCTGCGCGTGGCCGGCCGCGATACCTTCACTGCGTTCAACCGGCCCATCGCCCTGCCCTACGCCTTCTTCACTGAGTTGCCCGGTATGGCCTTCATGCGCACGCCGGGCCGCTTCATGTTTCTTGGCTTCACGGCCTTTGCCGTCCTGGCGGGTTTCGGCCTGGCCTGGCTGACGCTGCGCTTCCCGCGCGCCGCTCTGCCCCTCGTCGGGCTGGCCTGCGCTGTGTTGTTGGTCGAGATGTGGCCGCAGCCCTGGCCGTCGGAGACCCTGCGCGATGTGCCTGCGTTCTATCAGCAGATCGCGTCGGACCCGGAGATGTACGGCGTTTTCGACCTGCCGCACCGCTTGCGCTCCAACGACCTGGGCATCGCGTACTCCTCCCATTACCAGTACTATCAGCTGTTCCATCACAAGGGCATCGCGGCGGGTTACGTGTCCTTCGCCTATGACCAACATCCGGTTTTTCCGTGCTTCTATAGCGAGGATGCCACGCCGCCGGACTTGCTGGTGGACGGCAAGAAGGTGAGTTGCTACGCCAACGCCCCCTACCAGTTGTCCCAGGCGGGCTATCGCTATCTGGTGCAGCACAAGCCACAGCGGGTGTACTCCAATTACAAGCCTGGCTCGGTCGGCGACCGCATCGCCCAGGACTTCGTAGCCCAGGGCTTCGCGGGGCAGGCGCCGGTTGTCGATGATGATCTCACGACTGTCTACAGTGTGCCGCGCGAGATCGATCCGGCGACCCTAAAGACAACCATCGAGTTCCGCGAGGGTTGGGACGCACGCGAGGAGACCCAACGCTGGGCGCGCTCGCCCGCCATCCTATACGCCATATCGCCCGTGGCCCGCCCGGCCACCCTGCGTATCACGCCCGCCGCACTACACGCGCCAGCAGCCGCTAACGGCGTGGGTGAGAGTGGGCGACTGACGGTCACGGCCAATGGCGAGAGCCACACGGTGGACGTGCGCGTCGATCAGCCGGTGGATGTGCCCATTACGTTGCAGCCGGGTAGTCAGACTATCAGTATCGCGCTGGAAACGGGCAATTTCAGGCCCACCGACTACGGCACGCCCGACCCGCGTACCCTGAGCTTCGCCATTCGCAGCATCGACCTGTTGACGGAAGGCCGCTAGCGGCGCTTCAAGGAGTTTGCCATGCAACTGGCGATTATGATCGAGGGCCAGAATGGCCTCACCTGGCCGCGCTGGCAGCGCATCGCCCAGGCTGTGGAGGGGCTGGGCTTTGTGGGCCTGTATCGCTCTGACCACTTTACCAACGCGAACCCACCTGACATCGACTCCCTCGAACTATGGGTATCCCTGACGTGGCTGGCGAGCCACACCCGGCGCATCGAGTTTGGCCCAATGGTGACGCCTACGTCGTTTCGCCACCCAGTCTGGACGGCGCGCATGGGTAAGGACGTGGACGACCTGTCGGGGGGGCGGCTGACGCTGGGTGTCGGGGCCGGTTGGCAGGTGCGGGAGCACCGCGCGTTTGGCTTCGACCTGCTGGATGTGCCGGGGCGCATGGCACGCTTCGAGGAGTCGCTGGCGGTGATGACCCGCCTGTGGCGCGACGACGCGCCTGTGACCCATACAGGCGCGTATTATCGCCTCCACGAAGCCGTCCTGTTACCACGCCCGCAGCGACCCGGCGGGCCGCGCTTCCTCATTGGGGGCAACGGCGAGCGGCGCACGCTGCCCCTGGTTGCTCGCTACGCCGATGAGTGGAACGCCGTGTTCGCTACTCCCGGCCGCCTCCGTGGCCTCAATGCCCGCCTCGATGGGCTGGCGGCCGAACAGGGGCGCTTGCCTGGCTCCATTGCCCGCTCGATGATGACGGGGCTGTACTTCGGACGCACGGAAGCCGAGGTCAAGGCGCGGCTGAAGGGCCGTTCAGCCGATGAGCTGCGCGGCGCGGGGATACTGGTCGGCACACCGGATGCCATCGTGGCCGAGTTGGGACGCATCCGAGAGGCGGGCACATCCAAAGTCATGCTTCAGTGGCTCGACCTGGATGATCTGGATGGCATCGAAGCCCTTGCCGCCACTGTCCTGCGGCAGATGACATGACGAGGGGTGTTGACTTCGGGCTGACCGCCGACGACTATGGTCGCTATCGCGCGGGCTTCCCCGACTCCTTCTTCGGCCGCCTGGCGGGGCGCGGCATCGGCGTTACCGGCCAGGTGGTGGTCGATCTGGGAACGGGGGCAGGGACGGTGGCGCGGGGCCTGGCGCGGCGCGGCTGTCGCGTGACAGGGGTAGATATTGCGCCAGCGCTCCTCGACCAGGCGCGGGCGCTCGACCTGGAGGCCGAAGTCAGCGTGGACTACTGCGTTGCGCCCGCTGAGGCCACCGGCCTGCCTGTCGCCAGCGCCGACGTGGTGACGGCGGGGCAGTGCTGGCACTGGTTCGATGGCTCTGCAGCAGCCCGCGAGGCGGCGCGGCTGCTCCGGCCCGGCGGCCGGGTCGTCATTGCCCACTTCGACTGGATTCCCCTGGCCGACAATGTGGTGGCGGCGACTGAGCGCCTGATTCTGCGTCACAACCCGGCCTGGGCCTTTGGCGGCGGAAGCGGCCTGTATCCCGCCTGGCTGCGCGACCTGGCCGAGGCGGGCTTCGGCGACCTCGAAACCTTCTCCTACGACGTGTCTGTTCTCTATAGCCACGCGGCGTGGCGGGGGCGCATCCGCGCCAGCGCCGGTGTCGGCGCGTCGCTGCCGCCCGCGGCCGTTGCCGCGTTCGACGACGACCTGGCCGCTCTCCTGGCGGGGAGCTTCTCCGATCCTCTGGCCGTCCCCCACCGTGTCTGGGCCGTGATTGGCTCCGTCACACCATAGTGCCATCGCCTGCTGTTACCTGGTGGTCGGTGGTCGGTGGTCGGTCGTCGAGGGCAGGATGCCGGGCGGCGTGGGCGAAGACGCCGACGAGGGGCAGCAGCAGTAGGGCGGACGCGGCCAGGGCGGCGCGGATGCCGCGCGCGTTGCCCAGCGCGCCCACGCCGGGGCCGCCCACCGTCTGCCCGAAGGCGTTGGATAGTCCGGCCATGGAGATGACCGTGGCGCGCACGCGGGGTGGCACGTTCTGGATGAGCCACGTATCGTGGAGAGGGCCGGCTATTGACAGGAGCGTCCCGCGCGCTACGAGAAGCACGAAGGCCGCCGCGAAGGTGTTGACGGTAGCAATGCCAAGCGTGACCAGGGCGGTGGCGGCAATCAGGCCGACCAGGAGCCGCGCTGACAGGGTGGGCCGCTGCGTAGCGGTGTTGAGCCGGTGGCGCAGCGCGTGGGTGACGCCCAGGCCGACCAGGCTGCCGGTGGCCGTTACCAGGGCGATCCACACGATGGGCTTCAAGCCGCCGAGGCCGGGTAGGGTGATGTCTAGCAAAAGGAAGGCCTCCCAGAGGCGGTCAAACCCCTCGCTAGCCGCACCGTAGGTCATGGTTGCCAGGAGGAGCGAGATCACCAGGGGGCGACCCCGGACCGCCTGGCTGCCCGCGGCGAGGGTCTGACGCATGGCGCGCAACGGGTTACGGTCGGCGTGGGGCGCGGGCGTGAAGCCGCGCTCGGGCATCACCAGAACCAGGAACATCCCTAGCATCAGGTAGAGGGCGCCGCCGAGCAGCACAGGCCAGTTGGGCTGCCAGCTGCCGATGGCTGCGCCGAGGGCGATGCCCGCCAGGCTGGCGGTGCGATCTACCTGGCTGGCGCGGATGAGAGTTGGCCCCACTGTGGCGTCGCCCACCTCGTCGGCCAGCCAGGCCTGGAGCGCGCCGCTCAGGAAGGTCCAGCCGACGCCGCGAACGGCCTCGGCCAGCAGGATGGTGGCGAACAGGGCGATACTGCCTTCGATGAGCCACGCCACACCCAGGATGAACATTCCCAGAACGACTGACAGGCGGCGGCTATAGGTGTCAGCGACCACACCCGTCGGTAGCTCAAAGAGCAGGATGGTCGCTTCTAGCACGGTTCCCACCAGTACCAGCTGTAGAGGGTTCATGCCGACAATGGTGACATAATAGACGGTCAGGGCGACGAACATGGCGCTGTCAGCCAGAGTCATGACACCGCTGAGAATCAGATACACCAGACCCGCGTCCCACTTCCTCACGCGCTGTCCTCCTCCATTGCCAGCAGATTCATGGCCTCGAAGTTGTCCTCTACCTGGTAGCGCTGCCACAGGTGGTTGGCGAGAGCATGTGCGTCGGGGCGGATGGCGTAGCGCTCGAAATACTGGCACAGGCGCAACACGTCGCGCTGAAACAGCACGCGGGCATCGCCATTGGCGTTCACGTTGACGGCCTGCGGGAAATCGATGAGTGTTGCCTGGTCGTCCCAGTAGAGCACGTTGAATGCCGATAGGTCGCCGTGAACGCGGCCGTGCTGCAGCATCAGGTCCACGTTGACCATGAGGCGGTCGAACACCCGTTGCGCCTCGCGGTGGCCCAGGCGGGTTTCGTGGAGGGTGGGAGCGGGGATACCCGCCTCGCCCAGGTATTCCATGAGGATGGCGTTCTCGCCGATGGCCCACGGCCGCGGGACGTCTGCGCCGGCGGCGTGCAGGAGGGTGAGGGTCTCATATTCGTGGGCCAGCCACGAGGTGTGGGCTGCGTGCTTGCCGAAGGCCGTGCCTTTGGCGACGGCGCGGAGCGTGCGGTCGTCTTTGACGCGCTTGCCTTCGTCGTCGAGGATGCGACGGCCCTGGCGGTATTGGGCGTCGTTGCGCAACTGGCGGAACTCGCGGGGGCGGTACACTTTGGCGGCGATCAGGTCGACGCCGGTGCTGGGGTGCGCCTCGCAACAGTAGACTGTCGCCTCCTTGCCGCCCTTGACCTGGGACAGGACGTCGGTGATGATGTGATCGTCGTAGAAGCGCGTCAGGTAGCTCAGAATCCAGGCGCGTTCATGCTTGGATGAAGTGAAGGAAGGGTTGAATACGCCCTCGACACCTATTTCGGGGTCGGCCAGGCGCTCCATCCTGGCGGGGTGGGGCTTCTTGCGGGGCGTCGGGCGAATCGACAGGTCGGGGTCGTCGTCGTCTAGATACTGTCGTGTCTGAGCACGCATGGTTGGCTCTAGCTCCTGTCAGCCTACTGGCTGGGTTCGAGAATCAAAAAGGCCATAGGACGTTGCCTATGACCCGCCGCAACGGGGGCCGATCACAGGCGTGCCCATGACCGGCCGAGTCGCGCATGCTGCTCGAATCGAACGGCCACGGGGCAGGAGCGCACCCGTGGCCGCATGGTTCTCAGGAAAGAGAGCCGAGGCGTGAGGCAGGCGGGGCGAGAGTCGGCTGGGCGCGACGCGCTGCGCACGGCATGCGTCGCATGCGCCTGGCGCGCGGCAAGCGTCGTCAGGCGGCCGGTCGTTCTCTCGGTCGCGGTCTCACGCGGGCGGTTATGGCGAGAGGCGCTCCAGAGAGGGGGTGATAACAATGACTTGCATGACTTGCTCTCCCTTCTGCGCCGAGCGCGGGGTCGTGTTCAGAACCGTGGGCAGTATATCACGTTGGTGGCCGCCTGGTCAAGGGCAGCGCATCGTCCATCCGTATGATTGGCTATCCATCCCTTGTCGCATGCGCGCCCTAAGGGCGAGCTGCGACGAGGGGGGCGCTGGGGACGTCAGTCAGGGCCAATTGGGTCGGTCAGCCGCCGTTTTGGGTACGCCTCGCCAAGACAGCGTCCAGGTCGCGCAGCGTGTGCTCTAGTTGTTGGCTGGCTGAGGCCAGGTCCGTCAGGGGCTGGCCGTTGCGATGGTCGTCAGCGGGGGCTGGAGGTGGCGTCTCGTCGGGCGGCGGGATATTTTCCATGACGGCGCGGATGGTGTCGGGGTCGTTCTGCTTGCGGCGCATCAGCTCTAGCTCGCGATTGACGTGCTTGGGCGTGATGGTGATGCCGTAGCGGGCGAGCATGTCGCGGAACTTGTGGTAGTCGCGGGCCAGGTTGACCGTCACCGATTCGTAGCCGTGTTGAGCGATGGTCATGCGCGCCGAGTAGCGCATGTTATTCAGGAAGAACATGGAGCGGTCGGTGGCGGGCGGTTCGATGAGAATGACCGTGACGTCGGGGTGCCGACGCTGGATCTGCTTGATGTGATAAACCAGCCCCGAATGGAACCAGGTTCGGTAGACCTGGGCCGCGACGGCGGGCATGCCCTGATCGGCGAGGTTCTTGCCTCGGCCTCGGCCGACCGGCTCGGAACTGGGTAGGCTATTGTCGAGGGGGACAGCGGAATTGACGACGACGACGACTTGAGCGCCGTGCTCGATGGCGACATCGAGGCTGGCTGTGCCGCGCACGACGCCGTCGACATAGTCGCGGCCTTTGATGCGCACCGGGCGGTACAGAATGGGGATGGCGGACGAGGCCGCGACGGCCTCGGAGATGGGGACATCGGCCAGGTTGCCCTCGCCAAAGACGGCGCGCTGGCCTGTGTCCAGGTCGGTGGCGATGATGTACAGCTCGCGGTCGAGCCTGCGGAAGTCGTCCGTGCCGCCGGCCGCGAGCAGGGTCTTTCGAATATAACCCTGCAATGGGTCGTTGGTGTAGGGGGCCGAGGGTAGCGCCTCGCTGAAGGAGGAAATGGTATCGGTGACGCGCAGTTCGCGCCAGTTGCGCACATAGTAGCGGGCGATACTGGCGGCGGTGAGGGGCAACCCGAACACGCGCGCGACTACCTCGCGGACGTTGGGGCTGAGGAGGTCGCGCGCCCGGGGGCCGCGCAGGAAGGGGTGGTCGTTGTCCATAGCCCGCATCAGCTCGGCGGGCGTGATGCCGTTCGCGAGAAATGAAGATACGATAGCGCCTGCGCTTGTGCCCACGTAGACGTCGAACTGGGATGTGTCCAGGTCTACCAGTAAGTCATCCATCGCGCGCAGAGCGCCAATCTCATAGACCGCGCCTGTGAGACCGCCGCCGGCGAGGACCAGGGCTGTCTTTACACTGGGTCGGTGAGGATGTGAGTGCGACACCGTTGTCTCCGGGTTGTGTCCAACGTTCGCTTAGGGATGCCCAGGTGGGTCAGTAGCACGCTTCTCTTCGTCGGTGGCGTGAGTTTCGACGCTGAGGATTGCGTCTAGCTTGTCCGTCAGGTCTTCGAGTTGCTGGGTGAGGCGCTGAATATCGGCGCGGGTGGGCAGGCTCAGCCTGCTCATGGCGCTGTCGTCCGCATCGGATGCTATGTCAGGGGTATCGGCAGCGAGGGCCTGCGTCTGCCTGAGCAGGGTCTCGCGCAGGCGGCGGCCCTCGTCTTCTGACATCTGGCCGCGCCGCACCAGCAGGTCGACTCGGCGCTCGATGCCCTCTTCCAGAGTCCGCATCGCACCCAATGATGAGTAGAAGGAGCGGCGGAAGATGTCAAAGGTATCGCCGCCGGTACGAATGAGGGAGGTTAGCACCTGCTTGGGGAGGCCGGTCCCCTGGCGCTTCTCCTGTTCGAGGATGATTTGGGATAAGGTGACGGTGGTGAGGTCTTCGCCTGTCTCGTGGTCTATCACCTGGATGTCGGCGCCAGCGCGAATCAGCTCGGCGATACCTTCCAGGGTGATGTACGCCTTGGCCTCGGTGTCGTAGAGCTTGCGATTAGGATAGCGCTTGACGATGCGCATAGGCGACCTCGCGAGCAGGGTTCAAGAGGGGCGGCAACGCCAGCCAGCCATTAGTGCCTATCAAGTATAAAGCTCTGACGCAGCACGTCAAGTCCTGTATGCTGCCAAACAGAGAGGCTGTCACAGCCGGGCGCGCGTGCGCCTGGGGCGACAGCCTCTCCGACTCTGGCTCGGTGCGGCGAGGCGTCCTATCCAGTCGGCGTGCGACCAGGGATGCTCGCGCGTTCGGGAGTTAGTTCTTGTAGCCGTTGGTGCGCTTGAGATCGTCGACCTTCTCAGACAGTTCGGCGATCTTCTTGGACAGGCGCTCGATGTCGGCCTTGGTCGGCACGTTCAGGCGCGCCAGCACCTTCTCTACCGTCGTCTCGACTGTGTCGGAGGCGGCGGCCAGCTTGTCTTCGACCTTCCCCTGAACGTCGGCGACTTCGTCCTTGCTAACCTTCTCGGCGCGGCGCAGCATGCGCATCCCGTCCTTGTTGAAGGTCGCGCCCTCATCGGCTAGCTTGTGGTACAGGTCAATGAACTCATCCTGCGCCAGGGCGACAGCGCCCAGGCTGACCAGGTATACCTGGTGGGCCGGTTCGGTGACGTACTTGGCATACTTCTTCACGCCCGTGGTGACTTCGTCCTGAACCTTCTCGCCCTCGGCGGCAGCCTTCTTGGTGGTCTTCTTGGCGGCGGCGGTGGCCTTCTTGGTGATCGTCTCCGCCTTCTCGACCGGCTCGCTCTCGGCGACAGCCTTCTTGACATCCGCAGCGGTCTTCTCGACGGCCTTCTTGGCCTCGGTAGCGGTCTTCTTGACCTCGGCGACTGGCTTGGTGGTTACTTTCTCCAACTCAGGAACATCGATCTTTGTCGTCATTGTTGCTTTCTCCTTGCCGTCACGACGGCGTTTGAATAAGGCTGTGGTGGCAACCGGGTAATCTGGAAATCACTGCCTATTGTCTATTATAACGCATCGCGTCATCGTTGTCAAGTCCTGCATGGCGCGGTGCGTCATTTCACCCATTTAGAAGCCTTGCCAGGCGCAAACTTACGCCCTGGGGTGGGTTTTTGACGCGCTGCATCACAATTGGCCGTCTGGAGGCCGAATTTCTCTTGACGCAGTGCGGCGTTTACCCTATAATCGAATAGAGTCTCGATTCCAACCAACCAGACGAGGAAGTCATGCCCTACTTCAAAGACTCAGCGGAGGTCTATGCTACGATAGGGGCGCTCATGGACAACGCGAGGAGCGATCCAACTGTCGCGCCGAAGATCGCGAAGTCCGGCGTCATCATCCAGTTTCACTACACCAATCCGGAGGCCCTGACGACGATCAACGCGAAGTCCAAGCCGACGCAGCCGGGGGCGATCATCGATGTCTTTCAGGGGCCGACCAGCCTGAAGCCGGATATCGTAATGACCATGTCGGCGGACACGGCCAATCTGTTCTGGAACAAGAAGATCAACCTCGTGTCTGCCCTGGCGAAGGGGCAGATCAAACTGCAAGGGTCGCAGATCAAGGTACTCTCGCTGTTGCCGGCCATTGAGCCTCTCTACGGGAAGTACCGCCAGCTATTGAAAGACAAGGGTCTAGAGAACCTCATCGTCCCCTAGGCCGGCGAACGTGCCGATGCCGACCGGACCGTCATAGGAGACACGTTCATGGATAAGCCCTGGCTGAAGTTCTACGAATCGGGTGTGCCGGAGAGTGTGGAGATTCCTGCGGTCTCGCTGTCTACCCTGGCGCGAGAGGCGGCGCGCAAGTACGCCAACCAGCCGGCGCTCAAGTTCATCTTGAAGTATATGGCTGGCGATAGGGTTCTGGTCGGCGGCAAGATGACCTACCGCCAGATGGATGAGGCCATCGATAACTTTGCCGGCGCGCTGGCGAATCTGGGCGTGAAGAAGGGGGATCGGGTGGCTGTCATGCTGCCTAACTCCCCACAGTTTGTCATTGCGTTTTTCGCGGCGGCGCGGCTGGGCGCGATTGTCGTGAATGTCAACCCCACCTACACGGCGCCGGAATTGAAGCATCAACTGGTCGATTCGGGCGCTGAGACCCTTATTATCTATAACATGGCCTTCCCACGCTTCCAGTCGATTCAGGCGGAGACGCCCACCAAGCGGGCCATCGTGACCTACATTCACGACGCGACCGGAACACCGTTCAACCTCCTCGTGAAGCGGTCCCAGTCGAAGGATAAGGCCTGGCACGAGCCTGACCTGGGCAACGGCGTCTACCACATGAAGGAGCTGATTGGGCAGGGTCGGAAGCCACCCGCGGTGGAAGTGGATCCGGATGACGTGGCTTTGTTGCAGTACACGGGTGGTACGACGGGCGTGCCTAAGGCGGCCATGCTGACCCATCGTAACATGATCGCCAATGTGATGCAGACGAAGGCATGGATGCCCCGCGCCGAGGCCGGCAAGGAGAAGATGCTGGCGGCCATTCCC
>CAZJJF010000060.1:0-14174 GCA_964546245.1 uncultured Anaerolineales bacterium | reverse complement strand
CGCTGGTGTTGCAGGGCTACCTGCAAGACCTGCAATTCGGCGTGGACACCAGCGAAT
This sequence comes from uncultured Anaerolineales bacterium, assembly GCA_964546245.1. Classification (GTDB taxonomy): domain Bacteria; phylum Chloroflexota; class Anaerolineae; order Epilineales; family JAHCIE01; genus JAHCIE01. The sequence goes on along the minus strand of CAZJJF010000060.1, from coordinate 14,117 downwards.
TGTACGTGATGCCGCCCTTCAACGCTCCTCACACCATCCGCGAAGACGTGCGCCGCATTGACCCCATCGACTTTGCGACAATGCCGACCGATCCCGACCTGGCGCGCTGTCTAGGCCCGTGGCGGGCAGCCGGCGCATTGACGGGGCGCATTCGCGCCGAGGGTGTTGAGCCGCGCTTCCTGGGTGAGTTGCGCGAGTTGCCGGTGTGGCGACCTGTGACGGCGCCCGGCGTGTGGAGCACGGAGTTCTACCACACCCTGCCCGACCGCTACACGGAGCTTAGCTTCCCGGCCGGCCAGTACTATCTACTCACCTCCGACTGGGAGACGGACGCCGGGCGACTGGCCTATCGAGGCTGCGCGGCAGGCTTCACCACCCAGGACCAGCTGGCAGCGAGCGGGATGCCCATCCCGCCGACCAATAACCTGGCCGGGACGTACTTCCAGGCGAGTCCGCAGCGGCGCACCCGTGTCCAGTTCTGGTACCGGCCCGAGGAGGCGTCGGACGTATACATCAACCCGTATCCGGCCCTTGTCATCGCCCCCGGCACGATCGTCGGCCGTGTCGATCTGCAAGGTCGCCGCGACGAGAGCGGCGCGCTGGTCGCGGCGGCCGGCGTCAGTGTGACGACTGGCGCGGACGGACGCTTCAGTCTGACGGTCCCGGCCGGCGAGCATGTGGTCACGGTCAGCGTCCCCGGCTATCTGACAACCCAAACAGCCATCGGTACGCGGGCCGAGAGCGGTGCGGCGGGCGCGGCCACCAGTGTGAGCCTGCCCGACGTGCTACTGCTGGGCGGCGACGCCAACCACGACGGCAAGGTCGCCCTCAACGACCTGGTTATCGTGGCGGCCAACTATGGTACAACACCGCCCAAGGACCCGCGCGCCGACCTGAATGCGGATGGCGCGGTGGGTCTTACCGACCTGGTACTGGTCGCGGCCAACTACGGCCGTCAGGGTATCCAATCGTGGACCGCTACGCCGCCGATGAGCGCCAAAGCCGACAAGCGGGGTACGACGCGACTGTCACTGAGCGCGCCGGACAAGGTCAAGGCCGGCGAGGTATTCAACATCGTCGTCCGCGCCACCGCCGCCGCCGACCTGACGGCGGCCGATGTGACCCTCCAGGTGAACGCTCGGCAGGTTGAGGTACTGGATGTGGGCGCGGGCAGTGTCTTCGACCCGGCCGCCAGCTTCACGGCGCGCCACGACGTGGATGCGACGGCGGGCACGGCGCGGCTGGTCGCCAGCCGCCTGGCAGGCGGCGACACGCTGCACGCCGAGGGCACGCTGGTCGTGCTGCGGGTGCGAGCAAAGGCCGACCTCGCGCCGTCGGCGACGGTGCTCGATGCTCAGTTGCTAGACGTGGAAGGCCAGCCCCTCCGCGTCAACCTGGGGAAATAGGAAGGTACAGCGCGCCCTCGCGCCCGTCGAGGCGCTCCCAGCGCACGGCGACCGGCCCGCTGATACCCTCAGCGGGCGCGGGCGCGCGCGTAGGCAACGAGTGGCCCTTCGCCCCGTAGCCGCGCCAGCCTTGCCACGCCGAGCGGAACTCGCCGTCGCAGGCCCAATCAACCGCCCAATACTCGACCTCCGCGCTGTCGCCCATCAGGTCGACGCCCTGCTCCGACAGGCGAAACGCAGGGGCATCGCTGCTGGCGATGGCCTCGGCCGACCCTGCAACGCGGGAGATGGCGAATGGGCGAGCGTCGGCTGCCAGCAGCCGGGCGCGGGCAACGGCCACCCCGGCCTGGGATGCCTCGATACCCAGCCAGCGCCGCCCCAGGCCGGCCGCGGCCAGAAGCGTCGTCCCGGCCCCGGCGAAGGGGTCCAGGACAAGATCGCCCGGATTGGACGAGACCGCTACGATCCGCTGTAGCAGCGCCAGTGGCTTTTGGGTGGGGTAGCCGGTTCGCTCGGCGGCCGGCAGATGCATCATGTCGGGGATATCGAGCCACAGGTTGTCCAGCGGCGCGTGGTCCACCAGACGTCCATCGGGCCTCGCATCCAGGAAGTATTTGACCCGCAGACGCCCCGACCGCGTGCGATGGATGCGCCCCTCAGCTTCCAGCGCGGCCAGGCTGGCCGCCGTATAGTCGCCTGGTGGCGCGGTGCGGAACCAGCGGCCCCGCGCCTCATCCCAGCGCGCCTCGCCGCGCGGCACACTCCGCTCGACGGTCAGACGGTTGAAGGTGAAGCGGTCGCCCTTGGTATAGAATAGCAGGCTGTCGGTTACCCGCCCATACTGCCGACTGGCCGCCTTGCGCCCCAGCAGCGCAGCGCGCTTCCACACAATCTCATTGCGGAAGGCATCCGCGCCAAAGACCTCGTCCAGCAGCACGCGGGCATAGTGGACAGCCCGCCAGTCCAGGTGAACGTACAGGCTACCGTGGTCGGCCAGCAAAGCCTGTACCCGGCGCAGGCGCGGGTAGAGCATATCCAGCCAGGCATCCAGGTTGGCCCACGTGTCGCTGAACACCGGGCGTCGGACCGCCGTCCCATCCGGCAAGACGACAGTCTGAGCGTATTCGGCGCGGCTGACGAAGGGCGGGTCAAAGTAGACCAGGTCAACCTGTCCGCCCAGGCCGTCCGCCAGCAGCGCAGACATCGCGGCCAGGTTGTCGCCGCGCAGGAGGCGATTGGGCGCTGGCCTCTCATCACCGTGGATGACCTCGACGGCCTCCAGGCGAGGGGGTAGCGTATCAGGCGGCGTAGCGTGGCGGTCGGCCCACATCAGGCGGGCCGTGGGGCGAGATGGCATACAGGCTCCGGAATGGCAGATGACGGGGGTGTACCACGCCCCTCGCCGCATGTCAAGCTGAGGGTGGCGGCTCGGATTTGGCGTTTCTTCCAACGTGACCTAGAATTGGCGCGATTGTGAACGTTGACCGGGCTTGCCGGCTGCGGTAAGCCCGCGTTTTTTTTGGGGAGGAAAGACGTGAGGTACTGGATTCCGCTAATTGCCCTGTTGAGTCTCATGGCGCTGGCTGGCTGCCAGAGCGCGCAGACCCCCGCCCCCGCCGCGCCTACGGCGGCCCCCGTCGCGCCCACGACGGCCCCCGCGGCGGCTCCGACCAGCGCCAGCGCTTCCGGCGTGCAACTGCCCGTCACGCCGAAACCCACCCTTGCCCCCGTCAGGTTCAAGGTGAAGGGTGACGGGACAGCCGTCGCAACCGTGAACGGCGTGGCGGTCAAGCTCAGCGAGTACGAACGCACCGCTACCCAGGTCCGCGACTCCTTTGTTGCGGAGGGCCTCGACCCCGACTCGGCGGCCGGCAAGGTGCAGCTATCACAGATCTACGACGAGATTCTGGACACGCTGATTGCCCAGGAATTGGTGCGACAGGGAGCCAAGGCCCAGAACATCACGGTCGCCGATAGCGATGTAAAGACCGAGATGGACCGCATCATTCTACAGCAGGGCGGCGAGGACAAGCTGCAAGCCGCCCTGGCCAGCCAGGGTATGACCCGCGATGACCTGTTGGCGCTGGTGCATGACCGCCTGCTCGCGAACAAGTTAGCCGACGCGCTGACCAAGGACATGAAGACGACCGGAGAGCAGATTCGCGCGCGTCACATTCTCGTGCAGACCGAGGATGAGGCCAAGAAGGTTATCGAGCGCATCAAGGGCGGCGAAGACTTCGGCGCGGTCGCCAAGGAGATTTCCCAGGACCCGGGCGGCAAGACCAACGGTGGCGACCTGGGCTGGATCGCCAGGGGGCAGACGGTCGGCCCCTTCGAGGACGCAGCCTTTGCCCTGCCACTGAAGACCCTCAGCGCGCCAGTCAAGAGCCAGTTTGGCTATCACATCATCGAGGTGCTGGAAAAGGACGCCAATCGCGCCCTGCCTGATGAGCAACTCCAGCAGGCCCGCGAGGAAAAATTGAGCGGCTGGCTGGACGACCAGAAGAAGGCCGCCAAGATCGAGCAACTCCTGATCAAGGAGTAGGGCAATGCCGCTTTGAGAGAATGACGCCGCCGTGGGCTATCTGGCCTACGGCGGCTGTGTATTGCGCCGTCGGCCTATGCCATGCCCTCTGTCGTCTCGGCCTCGGTGTCTACCTCGGCGCCACGAATGATGCGGCGCATCGCGTCTACCTCATCGCGGCGGTAGGGGCGTCCATCAGGGTGGAGAATGTCGTGGAACCATACCTCCGGCTCCGCCTTGGTATCACTCCACCCCCAGGGGTAGCGGGTCTGCGTCTTCCCGCTGACCAGGCCCCAGTTGAGGCAACCCACGCGCTCCAGCTTGAAGACCGGCAGGTGTGTGGCGAAGAGGCTGCCGCGCGTGCGGGCCATGTACTCGGTGCATATCAACGGCCGCCCATAGGCCCGCAAGTCATTTATCTGGCGCAGCAGCAGGTCGGCATCATTATAGTTGTGGAACGTAATGATGTCGGATGCGGCCAGCTGCACGGGATTCAGGTCGGGGTCGTCGCGCCACACGCCCGCTGTCAGCGGCTGAGTGGGTTGCGCTGACCGTACCCAGGCAAATACCTGCTGCAACAGCGGTAGAGACTGCGCGCCCAGCTGCTGGTTGCCCGGCTCATTGTACACGTCCCACATCAAGATGCGCGGGTCCTTCGCGAAGCTGTCCACGACATCGACCACGTAGTCTTCCAGTCGCGGCCACTGTGCCGGGTCGAGGACAACGCTGGCGCCAGGCGACTGCCACCAACCCGAGTTGTGGACGCGGGGTCGAGGCTGAGGCTGGGGGCCAGGGTACGGGTCGCTATTCCAACAGTCGTCGAAGAAGACGAACATCGTGCGCAACCCGCGGCTGCTGGCGATGTCCAGGTAGCGGGCGACACGCGCCTTGAAACCGGCCGCGTCAGCGTACCAGGCCAGGTCGTGGAGATAGACGCGCAGGGTATTGAACCCGAGGTCTGCCGCCCAAGCCAGCTCGCGGTCGATGGTGTCAGGATCGAAGCTGTCGGCCTGCCACATCTCTAGTTGATTGATGGCTGTGCTGGGGATATAGTTGCACCCCACCAGCCAGGGCTGTTGTGCGTGCCACACGTTGGCCTGTTCAGCCGACCATGTCATTCTGCCTACCTCCTGGTGGGGATTGCCGCGCTCGCGCTGAATGCGGATATGCCGGCCGGCCGAGGCAAGGTCTGGCGCACAGCCGGATCTGATCTATCTTCCGCGCAACGTTTCGGCATTTCAGGTGTTATCTGTCTCAACGTTGTTGCGTATTCCCCCATGTTTGAACGCTGAAGCTAAGGAGAAGACCTGCATGCTGCTAAGCCGCGAGGCCCGCGACAAAGCCATTGAAGACGCGATGTATGAGAATTACACGGCCTATTTCCGCAAAGCGGAAGAGACGCGGCGCTGGAAGTTGCACGCCGATATCCCCTGGAATCTTGCCAATCCCGCCGTCAGCGAGGACCTCACCAAAGTGGTTGAGGGATTCTTCGCGGTCGAGTTCTACCTGCCCGACTACATTGCCCGTGTCCTGGAGATGATACGCCGCAGCCGCAGCCGCGCCTGGTTCACCGCCGTCTGGGGTTACGAGGAAAGCAAGCACTCGCTCGGTTGGGAGACCTGGCTGATGTCAGCCGGCAAGCGGACCCAGAAGCAACTGCGCGACTATCAGGAGATGCTCATGGAGGTCGAATTGGAGCGCAACTTCGACACGCCCTCCCAGATGATCATCTATCAGATGATTCAAGAGCGCATGACGTACATCAACTACAAGAATGCCCTGAAGCTGGCCGAGGTCGAGGGGGATCCTGCCCTGGTCAAGACCGCGCACTACATCGGCATCGATGAAGTCGCTCACCACGCCTTCTTTCTGCGCGGCGTGCAGCTCTACCTGAAGTACTACCCTGAGCGCACCATGGACGATCTACTCCTCGTCTTCAAGGAGTTCCAGATGCCCGCCACGGACATCATTCCCAACTGGAGTGAGGTCGCCGAGGCCATCCTGCGGCTGGGCATCAACAGCGCGCGCATCTTCGTCAAGGACGTGCGCAACCCCATCCTCGACACCCTCGGCTTCGAAGGCAAGCGCGCCCTGGAAGAGGCGGTCCAGGCAGCCCGCCAGTCGGCGCCACCCCTGGATTGGGACCCCTACGCGCCTGAGGTGATCGCCAGGGCCAAGCCCGCTTCCCAGGTGTTGCGCGAGAAATACGGAACCCCGCTGGCCCCCGATCCCGCCACTGGCGAGCCGGTCATCACCGCCCGCCGGTCCTACACGAAGAAGGTCGGCGCGGAAATCTAGCCCGTCTTCACCCCAGACATGCGACAAGTCCCCGTGGAGCGCACGCTCCACGGGGACCGCTTATGCTTAGCGCAGGGCCATCAGCGCGTTTCCGTCACCTTGCGCAGGCCGCGTGGGTGGTCCGGCTCGTACCCCTTCGCCAGGGTTAGCGACATGGCGAGCAGTTGGCCGGGGATGATGGTCGTAAACGGAGACAGCCATTCCGGCAGGCTGACAGGCAGCGCGATAGGCGTGCGCGCCTCAGCCAGCGCCTCTTCGCCATCGCTGATCACCAGCCGTTCCGCCCCTCGCCCTCCCAGCCCCTTCAGCAAATCCACCACCTCCGCGTAGACCTGGCTCTTGGGGGCCGCAACCAGCACCGGGAAGCCATCCTCCACCAGCGCCAATGGGCCGTGGCGAAAGTCGGCCGACGAGTACGGCTCGGCCAGGACGTAGGTCAGCTCTTTGAGCTTGAGAGCCAATTCAAAGGCCGTGGCATAGTTGTAGCCTCGCCCGATGACCACGCACTTCTCCATGTACCGATACCGCTCGGCAATCATCGCCACGTGGTCATGGAGGCTTAGGGTGCGCGCCACAGCATCGGGCACGCGCTGCAGCGCCTCGATATGCTCGACGCTGTCGGCAATGTGCGACGCCAGCATCGCCAGCGCCATCAGTTGGGCCGTGTACGTCTTTGTCGCGGCGACGCTGCGCTCGGCCCCCGCATGCAGCTGGATGACGTGGTCGGCGGCGCGAGCCAGGCGCGACTCGGGGTCGTTGGTGATCGCGACCGTCGGAGCGCCCGCTTCTCGCGCATGATCGAGGACAGCCACAATATCCGGCGACTGCCCCGACTGCGAAATGCCAATCACCAGCCCGCCGTCGATGCGCGGCGGTTGGTTGTACAGGGTGTACAGCGACGGGGTGGCCAGGGCGACCGGCAACCCCACCAGGGAGCCAAACAGGTACTTGCCGTAGGCGCCAGCGTTATCCGATGTCCCGCGCGCGGCGATGAGCACGTACTTGGGGTTGCGGGCGCGGAGCGCCTCCGCCAGGCGGCGCACATTCGCTGTCTCTTGCTCTAACAGATGCGCTAGAACAGTCGGCTGATCGTGAATCTCGCTGTGCAGGAATGAGGTAGACATGGCGATCCTTCCGAATGGGCCACTGGGGTCGGGTATAGGCTCCATTATAGGACCACCCGCGTGGTTAGGCAACCAACGCCATTTGCCTGACGCTTTCCCTACGACTTCGCGCGGCGCATAACATCTTCACATTTCTTCTCGTTACACTGCATGAGGGAGACGGGGGGACTGTTGATGAGTCAGCCGCAGCACGACGACGGCTTGCAAGCAGCGACCGAACAGGTGGTAGCCCTGGGGGCGGCCCGCGCCGTCGGGAGTGTTGTGCGCGAGATGGCCCGTTCAGAGATGATCTGGCTCGCCTTCGCGGGGCCGGCGTCGGCGCGGGCGTCCCTGGCCCTGGTCGCTACCGAGGCGCTCGACCGCCACGAGCCGCTACGCGAGACTCGCGGTGGGGAGACGGTGTGGGCGATGCCTTTCCGCGACATGACGGCCCGTCGCGGTGCGACGGTGGCTCTCGGCAGTGGCGCGCTTCCCTGGCAGCTAGGCCTGCTGGGCCTTCTGTCGGAGGCGGCCTGCCTGACGGCCGCGTTGCAGGCCGAGCGTCAGCACGCGGCTCGGTTGCAGGAGTGGCTCACCGCGACGGGACGGCATGTCGCCACGGGCAATGCCGTGGCAGGGGTGGCGCACCGCATCAACAATCCACTCACAACCATCATCGGCGAGGCGCAACTCCTGCAAACCGAACCTTTTGGCCCAGGCGTGCAGGCCAGCCTGAGCGCTATCGAGCGCGCAGGCCAACGCATCCGCGCCGCCGTGCAGGCCGTGGTGCAATTCAGCCACAGCGACGGCCTGGCGGAGAGCACCGATGTGAATGCGACCATCGAGGCGGCCCTGGGCTTGGTAGCAAGCCAGCTTGAGGGGGCTGGGGTCCGTCTCACAGCGCGGCTGGCGCCTAACCTGCCGCCAGTCCACGCCAACGCCGCAGCCTTGACCGAAGCATGGGTCCATTTGCTGGTCAACGCGTGGCAGGCTATTCCCCGCGAGGAGGTCGGCGAGGTGCGTATCACAACCCGCCTTCGCCAGGACACCATCCTCGTTACTGTCGCCGACAATGGGCCGGTAGCGGCCCGGCGGCGGCGGCCCGTCCAACCCTTCGCGCCTGAGATGCGCGGCGGGCTGTTTCTGGCCTGGGATATTCTGACGCGCGCCGGTGGGCAGGTCATAGTGGCCAGCCGGCCCGGCATAGGAACCACCATTGGTGTGCGCCTCCCCCTGAAGATGGCGCTGAAGTGAGGTTGTTGTGGCGACGATTTTGGTAGCGGACCATGACACGGACGTGCGCGGCACCCTCAGCCGCAGCCTGGTCCGCAATGGCTACGAGGTGGTGACGGCCAACACGGGGATAGAAGCCCTGACGATCACGCGCCAATTGCTGCCCGATCTGGTAGTCCTGGACATGGCGATGCCGGGCATAGACGGCCTGGAGGTCTGCCGACGGTTGCGCGCCGACCCCACCGTGTCCGACACGCCAGTGCTGTTCCTGACGGCGCAGCATCGCCTGCCCGACCGCCTGCGCGGTCTCGATGCGGGCGGTGACGACTATCTCGTCAAACCTTTCGATATTCAAGAACTGGCGGCCCGCGTTCGCGCCCTGTTGCGGCGCTGCCGACGGGCGGGCGGCCAACCCCTGACCCTCGGCCGGCTGCGCCTCGATCTCGGCGGCCGTCGCGCCGAGGTCGACAATCGCGGCGTGTCGCTGACGCCCACCGAGTTCAAGCTGCTGGCCTACCTGCTACGCAACGCCGGCCAGGTTGTGTCATCCGACCGCCTGCTTCAGGACGTGTGGGGCTACCCACCGGGCACCGGCCAGCACGCCCTGGTGCGCGCCCACGTCAAGAATCTGCGCGCCAAGCTGGAGCCGACGCCCCACAGCCCGCGCTACGTGCGGACAGTGCCGCGCCACGGCTATACCCTCGTTTCCCCCGAATAGCTCCCTTGTGACAACGCGGGGCGCAATCCGTGTGGATTACGCCCCGCGTGGCGTTGTCCGCGCTCCCGCGCGCCGGCCTGGGCCGACGGTGAGCCGGGACCGTTCGATTGTCACGCCGAGACGCAGCGAGGAGTCTCCGTAGCGCCAGGAGCAGAGATGCCTCGCGCTGCTCGACATGACCGCCGAGCGATTATCAGCGCACGGTGACACCCTTGGTATAGATGGCGTAGCGTTCCTCGGCATACGGGTTCGACAGGGGCAGCACAATCAGTTCGACGGTAATATCCGCCGGGCCGCCTTTGAGAGGTGCGGGTAAATAGATTGGCTCCACGATGTTGCGAATCGGCACGCGCTGGCCGCCTCGCTCGCCGTAGGCGCTCTCTACTTCGACGCGCACTCGGTCATACGGTCCCGCGCCCAGCATGCCTACCGCCACGGGTGTTCCCGTCGCCCCCGCCGCGCCCAGGTCAACCGTTGGCGCGGTGAGCGGGAGGTCAGTCCAACCTTCGTCACGGGCTTGACCCTGGGTATGGATGCCCGCTTCGTGGAACGTGACCACAACGCGATCCAGGCCGCCGAGGGCCTGGGAGCCGTCGGCGACGCGCATCGTGGCTGGCCCAGCCTGGGGTGCGCAGGCGGCCAGTGTCAGCAGCAGACCAACAAGCCACGCGGCGGGCCAGAGGCTCGCCGCGTGTGTTTTTCTCCACCAGCCCATCGGCTAGCCGTTCTTCTTCTCAACCGGGTACTTCTTGTCCACCCAGCCGAAGTACCCCTCATCCATGACCTTGACTTTGGTGTAGCCGTTCTTCACCAACTGGCGCGCGGCCTCTTCAGCCTCGGCGTGGGGGCAGGCGCAGTAGGTGACAATCCACTTGTCCTTGGGTAGCTTGCTCAGGTGCTTGTCCACCTCGAAGTACGGCACATTCACCGCGCCTGTGATGTGCTCGACGGCAAAGTCTGACGGCGGGCGAGCGTCGACGAGGATGAAGTCCTGCTTGGCGTCAAAGGCCTTCTTCACATCATCCACCGACACGAAGAGCTTGTCGTTGCCCTTCGCGACAGCGGCGAAATCGACGGCGTCCTTAGCAGCAGCCGGCGCTTGAGCCGCAGGGGCCTTGGCGGCCGGCTGGGCAGCGGCCTGAGGTTGGCTGGCAGTCGCGCCGCCACCACAGGCAGCCAGCGCGACAACACCGAGGGCGGCGATAACGGCGATCATCAGCGTGCGGATCGACTGTCGGGTCAAGGTTCTCCTCCTGGGGCTTACTCTTATCCTGTGTAAGACTTATCGGGTGAAATAACGCCCGACTGCCTGCCGGGATACGGGCGGCAGCCGGGCATGGCTAGATTCTACTCACATCTCGCCCAGGGTGAAAGTCTCGCTCAAGCTGAGGGTTGCATAGTTGCCGCCGTCAACCCTCCGCAGCAGGAACCTCTCCCAGCATCGCGGCCGCCGCATCCAACGCGGTGGGGATGGCGTCGATAGCCGTGTCCAGGTCAGTCTGGGAGATGACCAGCGGCGGCAGCAGGCGTAGGACGGTCGGCCCGGCCGGTAGGGCCAGCACGCCGCGTTCGGTGAGGGCCTGCAAGACGGGCGTGACGCGGTGGCGCAGTTCTACCCCCAGCAATAGCCCCAGGCCGCGTACCTCGCGGATGGCTGGATGGTCGATAGCCCTTAGCCGCGCCAGGGCATGCTCGCCCAGCCGCGCCGCGTGGCCCGGTAGATCGTGAGTCTGAAGGTAGTCGATAGCCGCCAGCGCCGCCGCCGCGGCCAGCGGGTTGCCGCCGAAGGTCGCGCCGTGGGTCAGTGGCGCGATGGGCGCGACCCGTGGCCCCAGCAGCACTGCGCCCATAGGCAGGCCGCCTGCGATGGACTTGGCGAGGGCCATAATGTCGGGGCGCACGCCGGAGTGCTCGGCGGCGAACATGCGCCCGGTGCGCCCGAAGCCCGTCTGCACCTCGTCCAGGATGAGCAGCGCGCCGCGCGCGTGGCACAGCTCGCTCAGGCCGCACAGGTAGTCGGGCGACGCGGGACGCACGCCCCCCTCGCCCTGCACCGCTTCGACCAGTCCCGCCGCCGTATCGTCGCCAATGGCCGCCGCCGCCTTGCCCAGGTCGTTGTAGGTGATGTGGCTGAAGCCGGGAATGAGAGGCGCGAAGGGTTCGCGATACTTCTTCTCCCAGGTCGCCGACAACGCGCCCATGGTCCGTCCGTGGAAGCCGCGCACCGTGGCGACGACACCCGTGCGGCCCGTGCTGAGGCGGGCGAACTTGAGCGCGCCCTCCACGGCCTCCGCGCCGGAGTTGCACAGGAAGACCCGCTCTAGCCCCGGTGGGGCGACCTCGGCCAGCTTCGCCTCGACCCGCGCCCGCTGGTCGTTGTAGAAGATCTCGTTACACGTGATGAGCCGCGCCGCCTGCTCGCTGATGGCCTGCGCCACGGCCGGGTTGGCGTGGCCGACATTGGCCGACCCCTGGCCGCCCACGCAGTCGATGTACTCTTTGCCGTCGGCGTCCCACAGCCGCGCGCCCGCGCCGCGCACGATGGCGATGGGGCGCTTCGAGTACGCGCCCGACGTGTGGCGATTCTCCAGGTCCATGATCTCGGCCGTGGTCATCAGCATTTTGCGTGCTCCTTGTCGCCCTTGCTCGGCAAAGGCTACATCAGGCGGGGTGAAACGTGAACCGGAGAAGTCCTCTTCTCACGTTTCACGCATCACGTTTCACTCACTCCGCCTCCGCCAGGGTCTCCGCCCAGGCGCGGCGGGCGTCGCCATAGTCGTCGTAGCTGGTATCCAGTTCGCCATCAATGATGATGGACCAGGCGGCCGCGCTACCGGGGGTGTACAACAACTGGTAGCGAGTTCCGGCGTCGGAGATAAACTCTTCGAGGGTGGTGGTACGGGTTGACATACGTCGCTCCTTTCACTCACTGAGTCCGAAGTAACAGTAGGATGCTGTTCGACGGCCCGGTCTTCCCCTCGGCGACGGGCAACCTCAACCCGGCAGGCGTAGCTCGCCCTCAATCATCGTCACCGCTGTGCCACCGACGCGCACAGCCTGTATGTTGTCGGGGGTTCCGTCCACCTCGACGCTTATCACGCTCGGTCGATACATCTCCAGCCCTTGTTCGATCACGAAGCTTGTTGGGTGGCCCAGGGGAATCGCCCTGTGACGCACCAGATACGCTCCCAGGCTGCCCGCCGCCGAGCCGGTGGCCGCATCCTCGGACACGTCCATGCCAATGGGAAAGGCGCGGGCATGCACCTGCGCCGCCTTGGCGATGGTCTGGAAGGTGAATGGGTAGACCAGTTGGGCGTGGACCTCGTGGGCAATCTCGGTCAGGCGGCGTATCCCCACCTGGATGCGGCCCACCGCGTCCAGGGACTTCACGGGAACCATCAACTGGGGGACGCCCGTCGACACCGTCTGGGGCAGCAACGCTCCCACGCGCAATTCATCTGGCACCAGCCCTAGCGCCTCAGCCAGCCCAGGGAGTTGGCCGCTCAGGATACTGGCGCGGAATACCGGCTTCACCTGGGTCATCGTCACCTGCGTCACCCGGCCACCCTCTACGCTAATGTCTACCGGCAGCGTGCCTGCCCCCAACTGGCCCATGACGCGCGTCATAGGCTCCCGAAGGGTGTAGCGGCCCAACTCTGCCAGCAGCCAGTGAGTCCCGACGACCGGATGCCCGGCCAGCGGCATCTCATAGGTGGGGGTGAAGATACGAACGCGGACCTCCGCCGTGGGATCGGTAGGCGGCAGCACAAAAGTCGTCTCGCTCAGGTTCATCTCGCGAGCGATGCTTTGCATCTCGTTGTCGGTCAAGCCCTGGCCGTCCACGAAGACAGCCAGCGGGTTGCCGCCAAAGGGGCGGGTGGTGAACACATCCAGTTGATAGAAGCGGTAGCGACGCATGCGGCCCCTCCCTTTCTACTCGATGACCGTACCCTGGCCCGCCAGGGCGGCACGAATGGGTTGCTCGACGCGCGAGTCAGCCAGCACGATACGGCCGACCCCTTCATTCAGGGCCTCAGCTGCGCCCAGAATCTTCTTCTTGAAACGACCCTCGGCGTAGACCATGTAATCGTCAAGCTGGGCCTTGGGGATGCGCGTAACCAGGCTGGCGGGGTCGGGAAAGTTCTTCAACAGGCCCGGCACATTGCTGAGGATGACGAGAATCGCTGCGCCCAACGCAGCAGCGGTGGCAGCGGCGGCGCGGTCGCCGTCAACATTGATGAGTTCGCCGTGGTCAGACAGGGCAGGCGGGCACAGCACGGGCACGTAGCCCGCCACCAGGAGCGCCCTCAGCAGGTCAACGTTGACCCGCTCGACCCGCCCGGTGTAGTCGTCGCGCAACATACGACGTCGGCCTTCCTCGTCGATGATCTTGATGGCATCCTTGCGCGGGCCAGTCCACAGCCGCCCATCGGCGCCGCTCAGGCCCAGGGCGTTGCAGCCGAGTTTTTGCAGCCGCTCGACGATGCGCTTGTTGACCTGGCCCGCGTAGACCATCGTAAATATGTCCAGGGTGGCCTGGTCGGTGTAGCGGCTGGTGTGGCCGGACACGGAGGTCACGAAGCGCGGCGGGACGCCCAACCTTTCGGACATGACATTGGTGAGGTGTGACCCACCGTGGACCAGCACGACCGGCTGCCCCTCGGCCGCCAGAGCCGCCACATCCGCACCTACGGTATCGAGGTTGACGCCCTCGCCGCCACCCACCTTCACCACAATCACACGGTTCGTCATTGTACTCGCTCCCACGGTAACGCGAAGGCGCAAAGCAACTGTGTTGGAAGTCAAGTTAGGTGACAGACGGAGCCTGCCAGGGC
>CAZJJF010000059.1:1703-14337 GCA_964546245.1 uncultured Anaerolineales bacterium | reverse complement strand
CTCACCCTCAGTCGCACGCAGGCCGCCGGTGACCCGCAGGGCACGAAGAAGACGAATAACAGTCTTCTTCGTGCCCTCCGTGAGCTTTTTGCCTATGACGAACGGGAAGGCGCCGGGCTTGTGAGGCGTTGTCGGGTGCGGACGATGGCATGACGGATTGGGGGGATCCGGATGACCAGCAGCAAGGTGAGGATGGCGGCATACAGCAGGGGGTCGAGGCGCTCGGCCGCCTTGGCCTGCCAGTAGAAGTGCAGCGCGGCCAGCGCGCCCGCCAGGTACACTAACCGATGCAGGCGCAGCCAGTTGCGACCCAGGCGCTTCATGGATGCCTTCGTCGAGGTCAGGGCCAGGGCCAGGAGAATCAGGAGCGCGCCCAGTCCGGCAATGATGTAGGGCTTGCTGAGCAGGGCATCCTGGAGAATGGCGCTCAGGCTAAGGGCGTAGTCCAGACCGACGAAGTTGGCGAAGTGCAGCGTAGCGTATAGGAAGGCGTACAGCCCCAGGGCGCGGCGCACCGTGATGGGTTTCGACCAGCCGGTGATGATGTAGAGGGGGGTAGGGACCAGGCTGAAAGCCAGCAGAATGATGGCCGCGCGCCCCGTCATGTTGTTGATGGTGTTGATAGGGTCGGCGCCCAGGTCGTCGCGGAAATACCAGGTGACGAGCAGGAACAGCGGAATCAGCGCCACGGTATGAACGACAACGGTCAGCCACTTGCGCTGGACCCAGACGCTGAGCGGGAAAGGCGTCGCGGCGGGCGCCGGGCGGACCGCCCGCATCAATAGTTCTCCTTGAGGTCCATACCCTCATAGAGAGACGCCACCTGGTCGGCGTAGCCGTTGAAGGGCAGCGTCGGCCGCCGGCCGATCTCGCCGATGCGCCGCTCTGTCGCCTGCGACCAGCGCGGGTGGTTGACGGCGGGGTTGACATTGGCGTAGAAGCCATACTCGCGGGCGTTGGCGTCACGCCAGGTGTTGAGGGGCATCGTGTCGGCCAGCTCGATGCGCGTGATGGCCTTGATGCTCTTGAAGCCATACTTCCACGGCACGACCAGGCGAAGCGGCGCGCCATCCTGGTTAGGCAGGGGCTTGCCGTACATGCCGGTGGCGAGAATCGCCAGCGGGTGCATGGCTTCGTCGAGGCGCAGCCCTTCGGTGTAGGGCCAGTTGAGGATGTCGCGGTTCTGGTTAGGCATCTCGGATGGCCGTATCACCCCCACAAACTTGACGAACTTCGCCTCGGGCTTTGGCTCGACGCGCTTGAGCAGCTCGCTGATGGGGAAGCCGACCCAGGGGATAACGAAGGACCAGGCCTCAACGCAGCGCAAGCGGTAGACCCGTTCCTCGTGGAGGAACTGCTTGTAGATGTCGTCCATTGACAGGGTGAGCGGTTTGTTCACCAGGCCACTCACCTCTACCGACCAGGGCAAAGGGGTGAACTTCTTCGCCAGCTCGGCCACCGGCTCCTTATCCAGCGAGAACTCGTAATAGTTGTTATAGTTGGTAACCTGCTCGTACCTGGCGATCTGGTCGCCCAGCTCATCGGCGGCCACGCTAACGTAGGGATCAGCGTGGGCCAGCGCGGGCGGTAGGTCGCCCATCGACGCGCTACTGGCGACAGGTGGCAGGCTGGTCGCCGGCATACCTGTGGGTGGCAGGCTGGTGGGCGGCGCAGTGGTAGCGGGCGCGCTGACTGTGGTGGCGCTGGTGGGCGCGCCGCACGCCGCCAGCACCACGCCACCGGCGGCCAGTAGCGCGGCCTGGATGAACCGCCGGCGGTTCATGTAGACATATTCGGGAGTAATCTCGTCGCGGGGAAGATCGCTCATTATCGCTTCTCCTACCTACAATACGCTCAGTCTACCGGCTAACTATTTCTAGAGTATAAACGGCGCATGACATTGCGCGAAACGACGCTTGCCGATGACCGACCACCGACCACCGACCACGGACGGCGACCCTGAAAAGGCTTGGACGCCGACGAACGCGGATGAACGCGAACAAGAAGAAGGCTTCACGGAAACTCGAAGTTGAGCCATTGCCAGGGATGGACGTTGTAGCCGTTGACCCGGATTTCAAAGTGCAGGTGGGGGCCAGTAGACAGGCCCGTGCTGCCCACGCGGCCGATGACCTGGCCCGGCTCGACCGCCTGGCCCGGCTCGACGAAAATTTCCGACAGGTGGAAGTAGCCAGAGAAGACCCCCGCGCCGTGGTCGATGTAGACCGCATTGCCGCGCACCGCCAGCGGTTCGGCGAGGGCCACGACGCCGTGGGCCGCCGCGCGTACCGGCGCGCCGTAGGCCGTCGCGTAGTCGAGGCCCTCGTGGAAGCCGGTCGTGCCGTCGGGGTAGCTGCGGGCGACCATGAAGCCGCCGCTGTTGGGGACGTTGATCGGCGGCGAGAATAACCCCTGCCAGAGCTTGTCGGGCGCACCCTGGGCGAAGGTATCCCACATGCGGGTGGCCTCGGCGGTGCGCAACTCGAGGTCGAGAAGGTGGCGCTTGGCGGGGCCGGGGTCGAAGGGTGTGGGGGTGAACTGGCGACCGGTGACCCATAGGGTGCGCTCGGCGGTGTCGATCTCGCCCTCGTCCGTCGTCGCCGTCACCGATACGCCGTAGGGGCCGCCCGGTGTCTCCAGGCCGACGCCCGCCTGCGCTTTGGGCATCCCGATAGCGATCAGCGCCCACCAGACATCGTCGCCGTCCTGGCTGAAGCGCAGTGCCTGGTCGCGGAACTGGCCGCTGAGGGTAGCCGGGCGATTGAGGACGACGCGCACCTCGACGGTTCGCCCCTGCTCGGGGCGCAGCGTCGACAGATACACGGCGCGAATGAGGGGCGCTGCATCGGGGCGCGGCCGCGCCGCATAGCCGCTCGTGGTCTGGGGCGCGACGCTGGCAGCGGCCGCCGACGCCGGGCCAACAAGCGTCGCCAGGGCAAACAGCAGGGCGATCAATAGGCGAGCAGGGTGAGACATGGCGGCGATTCTAGCACGGGGCATGCGCCGCGCCAAACTTAGTGGGCCTTGCCACGTAGGGCGGCCACCGAGGCGTAGCCGTGGGCGGCCATGAAGTCGTGGAGGTCGAGGGCGATGCGGCCCAGAACGCGCGGGCCGTGGCTGTCGATGGCGGTGCCGATGCCGACGGCCGTCGCGCCCGCCATCAGCATCTCGGCGGCGTCGCGGGCCGTCGCCACCCCGCCGACGCCGATGACGGGGATGCGCACGGCGCGGCTGATGTCGTAGACGCAGCGCAGGGCGACGGGCTTGAGGGCCGCCCCCGACAGGCCGCCGGTGCGGTTGCTGAGGGTAGGGCGGCCGCTGTCGGCGTCGATGAGCATGGCGGGCATGGTGTTGACGGCGGTGATGGCGTCGGCCCCGGCCTCCTCCGCCAGCCGCGCCACGCGACCGATGTCGGAAGTGTTGGGCGAGAGCTTGACGCTGATGGGCAGGCGAACGGCGGCGCGCACGGCGGCGGTGGCGAGGGCGATACCCTCCGCGCTGCCCGCGCCGGTCGTCGGGTCGTGGCCGAGGTTGGGGCACGAGGCGTTGAGTTCGATGAGATCGGGGGCAACCTGGGCGGCCAGGCTCGCCAGGGTCGCGAACTCCTGGGGCGACTCGGCGTAGACGCTGACGAACACCGGCACGCCCCACTCGCGCAGCCGCTCGCGGGTGGGCGCGAACTCCGTCAGCCACCTGTGGATGCCGGGGTTGGGCAGGCCGAGGGCGTTCAGCGCGCCGCCATCCCAGGTGACGTAGTTGGGAGCGGGGTGACCCAGGCGCGGCTCGCTGGTGACGGTCTTGGCCGTGACGGCCGCCGCGCCACCTTTCGCGACGGCCTCGATCTCAAGGCCGGTCGCCGTCCACGGCCCACAGGCGGCCACGATGGGGTGGTCGAGATGGATGCCCGCCAGGGTCACGCCGAGATCGATGTCCGTCATGTCGCCTCCCCGTGGCGGTGACGGGCGTCCTCGATGCTATGCCGCATACCCGACGTCATGCGCCCGGCGGCGACCAGGGCGTCCAGTACGTCGGACAGGGTCAGCACGGCGTGGACGTGGTAGCCGCGCGACTCAAGGGGGATGCGCCCGCCCTCCTCGCGGTCGATGAGGACGACAATGTCGCGCACCTTCAACCCCGCCGCCTCCAGGGTCTGGATGGCGTCCAGCTTGGAGGCGCCGCTGGTAATCACGTCATCCACTACCACCGCCGTCTCGCCCTCGGCGAAGCGGCCCTCGATGCTGCGCCCGGTGCCGTAGGTCTTGGCCTCTTTGCGCGGGTAGATCATGGGGCGGTTCAGGTGCAGCGCGGCCGCCGTGCCGATGGGCATGGCGGCATAAGGGATGGCAGCGATGCGATCAAAGGCCAGGCCGCGCATCACCTCGCCGTAGGCCGCGCCCACGTCCCTCAGCAGGCCAGGGTCGGACACCAGCAGCCGCAGGTCGAAGTAGAAGGGTGAGGTACGCCCCGACTGAAGTTTGAACTCACCGAAGCGCAGCGCGCCCAGGTCCGACAGGCGCACGGCCAGGTCGGCCAGGCGTGGCGAGAGGGCGGGGGCGGCCGGTCGCGGTTGAGCGCGCCAGGCCCGAATCTCGCCCGCCAGGGCCTCGGCGGCGGCGCGGGGATCGGCGGCGCGGGCAATGGCCCGCGAGACGGGGATGAGCAACCCGCCACCGCTGGCGTCCAGCCCCGCCGCCAGGGTTGCGGCCAGGTCACCGCCCTGCGCGCCCACACCCGGCGCGAGGATGAGGGCGTCAGGGAGGGCGGCGCGGAGGGCGCTCAGCTCATTGGGGGTGGTCGCGCCGACCACCAGGCCGACGTTGCCGCCCACGCCCCAGGCCAGCGCGTCGCGGGCGACGCGGCGGTAGAGAGGCTCGCCGTCAACGGCCAGGCCCTGGACTTCGGCGGCGCTGGGGTTGGAGGTGCGGGCCAGAACGAACGTCCCACGCGCCGGATCGACCAGGAAGGGGGCCAGAGCCTCGCGGCCCAGGTAGGGGTTGGCGGTCACAGCGTCGACGCCCCAGCGCTCGAAGGCGGTGCGGGCATAGGCGGCTGAGGTGTTGCCAATGTCGCCCCACTTGGCATCGAGGATGACGGGGAGATTGGGAGGCAGGAGGCGCAGCGTAGCTTCCAGGGCAGCGAGGCCGTCAGGCCCGTAAGGCAGGTAGAAGGCAAGGTTAGGCTTGTAGGCGCATACCAGGCCCGCCGTGGCCTCGATGAGCCGCCGGTTGGCCTCGACCAGGGCCTCGGCCCCCGCGCCCGCGACCGGCTCGGGGTCCAGCCCCAGGACCAGCAGGCTGCCAGTCGCGGCAATGGCGGCATCAATGCGCTGGCGGAAGGTGGGTAGTGCCGCCATCGGCTACACCCTGCCCAGGACGGCGGCAAGCAGCGCCATGCGGATGTACAGGCCGTTCTCCACCTGGCGGAAATAAGCGGCGCGCGGGTCGGAGTCGACGGCGGTGCTGATCTCGGTCAGGCGGGGCAGGGGGTGCATGACGATCATGCGCTCTTTGGCCTTCGTGAGCAGCTCCGGCGTGATGGCGTAGCTATCCTTGACAGCGTCGTACTGGCTGAGGTCGCCGAAGCGCTCCTTCTGGACGCGAGTCACGTACAGCACGTCGGCCGTCTCAATGACGTCATGGACATCGTCGCTTTCGCGGACGGGGATGTTCTTGGTGCGCACGTCGTGGAACAGGCGCATGGGTAGGCGCAGGATTTCGGGCGATACAAATTCCAGCGACACATCGTACAGGGTTAGCAGCTGGGTCAGGGAGTGGACGGTGCGGCCGAAGCGCAGGTCACCGACCATGGCGATGTCCAGGCCGTCGATGTGGCCTAGCTCCTCCTGGATGGTGTACAGGTCGAGCAGGGCCTGGGTGGGATGCTCGCCCACGCCGTCGCCAGCGTTGATGACAGGCACGCTGGCCGCGGCGGCCGCTTGCTGGGCCGAACCCATCTCCGGGTGGCGCAGCACGATGATGTCGGAATATTGCTCCAACGTCTTGACGGTGTCAGCCAGGGACTCGCCCTTGGACACCGACGAGAACTGCACGCCCTGGGTAATGGGGATGACGCTGCCGCCGAGGCGCTCCATAGCGGCGATGAAAGAGCTACTGGTACGGGTGGACGGCTCGTAGAACAGGGCGGCCATGATGCGGTGGTTGAGCAAGTCGACGCCGTGGTCCTGGCGGACGCGCTGGCGCATCTCATCGGCCAGGCTGAACAGCTCTTCCAGCAATGGGCGCGAGAACTGGTTGACGGATAGGATATGTTGTCCGGCCAACTCGCGCAGCGTGGTGGGTTGGGCGGTGGCCGTTTGGAT
Source organism: uncultured Anaerolineales bacterium (assembly GCA_964546245.1). Classification (GTDB taxonomy): domain Bacteria; phylum Chloroflexota; class Anaerolineae; order Epilineales; family JAHCIE01; genus JAHCIE01. The sequence continues at coordinate 8,021 of CAZJJF010000059.1, read as the reverse complement.
GGGAATCATGGCGGGGTCCTTTCGACTTGGCGCTAGGTGGACAATTCGGGACTTGGAGCTACAGGCTCACTCCAATGGCAGCGGCTGAATCAGGCGGCCGCTGCCCCGTGCGGCAAGAACGACACCGTCCTCGAAGGCAGGCTGGCCGCGCAGGACGACGCGCCGCAGGCGGCCCTGGGCGGGGCGGCCGGCGAAGGCGCTCCAGCGAGGGCGGGTGTGCCAGCCCTCGTCGGGCAGGGTCCAGCGAGCGTCGGTGTCGACTTCGATGAAGGTGTCGGGCTGGGCGGGCAGGCGGAAAATGCGGCGCGGGGCGATGTGGGTCAACTCCACCAGGCGGTCGAGGCTCAGGCGGCCCTCGGCGACGGCGGTCAGCATCAAGGGCAGGGTCGTTTCCAGGCCGGGGATGCCGGGCGGGGGCGTGTCGCTGCCCTTCTCGGCCAGGGTGTGGGGCGCGTGATCGGTGGCGATGCAGTCCACCACATCCAGCATCTCCCACAACCCGGCGCGGTCGTCGGGCGTCGCCAGGGGTGGGCGCATCTGGCCGCGCGTCCCCAGGCGGGGTAGATCAGTCTCGTCGAGGAACAGGTGATGCGGCGTCACCTCGCAGGTGATGGGCGCGCCTTGAGACTTGGCGGCGTGGATGTAGGCCAGTTCCTCGCGACGGCTGATGTGGCACAGATGTAGTCGCTGGCCGTAGGCCCACGCCAGACCGACGGCAACGGGCACACTCAACTCCTCGGCGTGGACGGCGATGACACGGCCACGGGGCCAGGTCCGAAAGTGGGCCAGCAGAGACGCCCAATCGTTGACGCGCAGCGGGCCGTAGGTGGCGTCCAGGTAGATCTTCAGGCCCACGGCGCGGTCGGCCAGACCGGCGGCGGCCCTGGCGTTGCCGGCCGACGCGCCGACGAACAGGCCCACATCAGCGCGAGCCTTGCGGCGCACCGACGCGGCCGCCTGGTCAAAACTAGTGGCGTCGATGAGGGGGGGCCTGGTGTTAGGCATGGCAAGCACGGTCGTCACACCGCCTGCCAGGGCCGCCGCCGTACCGCTGTCAAAGTCCTCCTTGTGGCTCTCATCCAGATCGCGCAGGTGAACGTGAACGTCGGTCAGGGCCGGCAGGCGCAGGGTTGGCATAGGCGAGCATCCTTCGGGCACAAAAAAAGCGCCTGCCCAGACAAGAGTCTGGCCGGCGCGGCCGCACGGGGTGAATATCTCAGGCGCTGCATCAGTATCATCATGTGCCTGGAGCAGAATTATAGCGCATCGTGGCCCGCCGCGCAAATCGCGCTTTTTCGCGCCCCGGTGTATACTACCGCTGCGTCTCTTTCCCCTGCGGAGGCCCCGTGTCCCTGAGTGCCGCCTTTCGGCGTGTCATGCGCCGCGACATTCTGCTGCTATGCGCCGTCGTCTTCGCCGCTGACATCGTGCTCGGTATGCTGTCGCCCACCTTCTCACTGTTTGCCAGGAGCCTGGGCGCGTCCCTGGCCCTGGTCGGCTTACTCAGCAGCACGGCCGGCCTCACCCAGTTCTTTATCTCCGGTCCCCTGGGCGTGCTGTCCGACCGCCACGGCCGCAAGACGGTCCTCGTGCTGGGCCTGCTAGGCTTCGCCCTGGCTATGCTCAGCTTCGCCATCGCCCCCAATCCCTGGTTCCTGTTCCCTGGCCGCGTCCTCATCGGCCTGGGCACGACGGCCATCTTCTGGATCGGCGTCGCGTACCTGGGCGACATCATTACCGCCGAGGAGCGCGGCCCCGCCTTCGGCATCTACACGACGGCGATGGGACTTGGCTTCACCCTCGGGCCCCTGCTTGGCGCGCTCATCGAGCAGCAGGCCTCGGTTCGCATCAGCTACCTGGTCGGCGCGGTTATTGCCGTGGCGACGGCGGGGCTGGCGGCGTGGGGGCTGCGCAGTGTGCAGCACAACAAAGGCGGCGTGCGGTCGATGCGGGTCGGCTTCGGCTTCGACGAGGCGCGCTACCTGCTACGGAATCCCAGTCTGCTGGCGGGGTCCATCGGCAACCTGGCCGTGCAGACGTCCTTCAGCGCGGCGATCTTCAGTTTCTTCCCCATCCTGGTCGCTGGCCTCGGAGCCAACCCGGCCGCCATCAGCGCTATGTTTTCGGCGCGGGCCTTCGGCTCGGCGGTTGCACGACTCCCAACCGGCGCATTGATTACGAAAGTCTCAACGTGGCTGATCATCAGCCTGGCCCTGGTAGCGACCCTGGCGGCAATGACGGGCATGGCCCTCAGTACGGCGCTGGGCGTGCTGGCCGTGCTCCTGGTGGTGGAGGGTATCGCCTACGGCGTGTACCTGACGGCAGGCCAGGCCTTCGTCGCCGAGCATTCCTCGCCCACCACACGCGGCTCGTCCATTGGCGTGTACACGACGGCGGGCAGCGCCGGTAGCACCCTCGGCCCCATCGCGCTGGGCATCATTGCTGACCTGTTCGGCGTGCAGGCCGTCTTTGGCATCACCGCTGTCATCGTTCTCATCGCCCTCATAGGCGTCCTCGTCCTGTACACCCGGCGCGGCACGACTCTCGGCGGCGCCCCCGCCGCCATGCAACGGCGGTAGATCAGCTTCCTGGGCGAAAGGCAGGCAGGACGCGGCGGGCAAGAAGGCGAATCGCGGCGGCCTCATCGAGACCGTGGGGCGTGCCCAGCTCGATGCGCGTCGCGCCCGCGTCGGCCAGGTCCTCGATGTGACGGACCAGGTCGGCCGGCGACCCGGCGAAGGCAAAGCGGCGCAGGGTGGCGTCAGCCACGGCGGCGGCCGCCGCTACCAAGTCGCCCTGCTCGATACCCGCCCTGATGCGTGCCAGCTCGTCGGGATCGAACTCGAACGTCGGGTCCAGTTCGGCCACGACCGGCAGGTACATCGCTACCGCGCGGCGGGCCATGTCGCGCGCCAGGCGTCCGTCCTCATCGACCACACTCACTGCCCCCACGCATAGACCGATGGCGCGTCCGTGGCCGTGGCGCTCGATACGCCCGCGCATGACGGGCATGAGGGACGGATTCGCCGTGCCACCCACCTTGACCTCGTCGATCAGGTCGGCCGTCGCCGCAATCAGACCCTCACCCCAGCTACCGAGCAGGGTGGGAATCCTGGCTCGCGGCGGCCGCCAGCGCAGCGTCTGCCCCTGCGCGAGGGGGAACACCTCGCCGTCGTAGCCGCTGTCGTCGCCCGCCAACAGCCGCGCCACCACCTCCAGCGCCTCGCGGATGGCAAGGATGGGACGGCGTGGGTACAGCCCCACGGCATCGAGCCACGCGCCACGGGCGATACCGAAGTAGGCGCGGCCGCCGCTGGCCTCGTCCAGCAAGGCCAGCTCCCCAGCCAGTGTGATGGGGTGGGCTGTGAAGGGGTTGACCGCCGCCGGGCCGAGGGTGGCGCGGCGGGTGGCCTGGGCCATCATCAACAGCGCGGGCCAGGCGGGTTGGTAGAACAGGTCGTTGTAGATACTCAGGAAGTCGAAGCCCTCGGCCTCGGCCAGCGCGGCCAGCGGCCCGTACTCGGCCAGGGGTTTGTCGGTCTGAAAGGCGATACTGAGCTGCGGCATAAGCCCTCGGAGAGTGGACAGGATTAACAGGATTGACAAGATTGAAAGAGCACTGAGAGCGGAATCCTCTCGCCCTTGCGCCTCTTCTCTAATTCTGTTAATCCTGCGAATCTTGTCCACTCTCCTCTCACGGCGCAGGGCGAAATTGCGGATTCGGGCGGGGCGGGGCATAATTTCGGCCACGTGTCCTACCCCCGGAGCCGCCGATGCGTCTGGCCGTCATCTCCGATATCCACGGCAACCTGCCTGCCCTGGAGGCCGTCCTCGACGACCTGACCGGCCGCCACCCCGATCTGGTATTCGTGGCAGGCGACCTGGTCAATCGCGGGCCACAGCCGGCCCAGGTGGTCGACCGCATCCGCGACCTCGGCTACCCCGCCATCTACGGCAACCACGAGCGCTACGTCCTCGACGCCGCCACAGCCGCCGACCCCAACGAGGGTGGCGAGACCTTCGCCCCGGCCCGCTGGTCGATGCGCCAGCTCGACGCAGGGCAGATCGCCTACCTGCGTGGGTTGCCCTTCGCCCTGCCCGTGGAGGATCTCCTTATCGTGCACGCCTCGCCGCGCGGCGATCAGGATGGCATCTTCCGCCGCACCAGCGACGCTGAGTTGCGCGAGAAGATGGACGGCCAACCCCGCATCGTATGCGGCCACACCCACGTATCGCTGGTGCGCCACCTGGACGAGAGACTGGTGGTCAACGCGGGATCCGTCGGCAACTCTTTCGAGGGCGACACGCGCGCCCGGTATGCCTGGCTGGAACGGCGCGGTCGCGGCTGGCACGCCGAGATCATCACCCTGGCCTACGATGTAGATTGCGTGCTGCGCGCCTTTGACGACAGCGGCTACGTACAGGATGCGGGGGCAATGGCGCGGCTGTTCCGCCTGGAGTTCGCGACCGGCCGCAATCACCTCATCCCTGCCTACCTGGCCCAGCGCGCCGCCGTTGACGCTGACCAGATGAGCCTGGCCGATGCCGCGCGGGTATATCTCGACGGGCTTGGAGATTAGCCCTGCCATGCTAAGCTCCGCTCGCCCTGTGATGCGTCGCCCCGGCGTCACCGTTCTCCTGGTGAACTCCGTCCTCATGTTCGCTGGCTTCTTCATGCTCATTCCCCTGGTGTCGGTCTACGGCACCCAGGAATTGGGCCTCACAGCCGCGGCCGTCGGCTCCATCCTTGCCTTCCGCATTGTCCTCCAGCAAGGGCTGACCATCGTGTGGGGGGCGGTAGCCGACAGCGTCGGCTACAAGCTCATTCTGGCGGCGGGCATCGCTGTGCGCACGCTCGGCTTTGTCATGTTCGCTTTCGTCCACGACTACTGGGGGCTGATGGGCGCGGCGCTCGTCGCGGCGCTGGGCGGGGCCATGTTCGAGTCGACCCACAAGGCAGCCCTGGCGGCCCTTGTCATGCCTCGCGAGCGCCCCATCGCTTTCTCCCTGTCCAGCACAGCGGGCCGCATCGGGACCATGCTCGGCCCACCCATCGGCGTGGTCTTGCTGCCCATCGGCTTCGCCACGCTGAGCCTGACGGCGGCGGCGTGCTTCGGGGTGGCCTGCGTCGCCATCCTGATATTCATGCCCGCTGTGGGTACGCCGCCCGCCACCACTGCCACGCGAGTCAACCCATGGGCGGCGGCAGTGCGCCGCCTGCCGGAGATGTTTCGGACGGTGTGGGCCGATAGGCCCTTTGTCGTGTTCACCCTGCTGACGGCCGGCTACTGGTTCATCTTCAGCCAGATCTTCCTGACCCTACCGCTGTACGTGACCCAACTTAGCGGCAGCGAACAGCCGGTGGGCATCCTCCTGGCCGCCAACTCCCTGTTTGCCCTGCTGATGCAGTTCCCCGTCGTTGCCTGGGCCAACCGCCGCATGGCCCCGTTGCCGATCATGGTCGCGGGCTGCGGCATCATGGCCGTTGGGCTGGCCGCCATGGCCCTCGGCGTCGCCGTCCCGCCCGGCTGGGGGGTGCTGGGGCTGGTCGTTGTCATGCTTGGCCCCGTGTTTCTCTATTCGCTGGGCGACCTGCTCATCCAGCCGACCATGCAGGCCGTCACGGGCGACCTGGCGCGCCCCTACGCGCTGGGCAGCTACTTCGGCTTCGCCGCCTTCGGCCTCGCCGTCGGCGGCGGCCTGGGCAACGCCCTGGGCGGCGTGCTATTCGACCAGGCTATCAGCGCGGGCATGCCCGCCGCGCCCTGGTTCCTGTACGGCGGGCTGGCCGTGGCGCTGGCTGCCGCCTTCCGCTGGTACGGCCGCCGCATCACCCGCGCGCGCGACCTGACCGCCGACCGCCCCCAAAGCGTGACCGTCGAGCCAGCCGACTGAGACCGCCCCACAGATTAGGACTGGATGAGAATCGGGTTGACAGGACGTGACCCGTGTGGTAGAGTCCCACCCCCGTGGCCGTGACGAGAACACCCATCTTGCCCCCAACCCCTCGAATCACGTGCAGGACAAATCATTCCGCGCTAAGGAGGCACCATGTCCCCCACCCTCCGTCGTCTCGGACTCTCGCTGACGATCGTGGCCGCTGTCCTGGCGGCGTTTTTCTGGTCGTTAGCCAGTCCGCTGGCCAACGCACAACAGCCAGAGCCGCCGGGCGAGGCGGCCGCCAAGCCGGTCGCTCAGGAGCGCGTTGGTCGCCAGATTTCCCCGTCGGTCTCGCAGAGCAAGAGCGGCGAGCTGGTTAGCTACGCTGTGCCCCAGGATCCTCTGGTCTACCGGATCGGCCAGGAGCGCGCCGGAAAA
>CAZJJF010000059.1:0-1693 GCA_964546245.1 uncultured Anaerolineales bacterium | reverse complement strand
GGCCGGCAAGCAGTTCCTCAAGGAGTGGTATAAGACCGCCTATCACGGCCCCGACCCGGCCAAGTACGACCGCCTGCTCAAGAATGAGAGGCAGTCGCTTAAGGCTGGCAAGAGCGTCGGCGAGCTAGGCCTGGCAGTGACCGGCACACTCCGCCTGTTCGCGGTGGCCGTGGAGTTCGCGGGGAGTGATTCCGTCGAGAACCTGTCGCACCCTGTCAGCGTCGATGATCGCACTTGTGTGACCTCGACCACCACCTTTACTGGACCACTGCACAACCAGATTCCCCACCCAGGACCTCGCGACAACAACACGCTGTGGCGCTCGTCCTTCGAGCGCGACTACTACGAGAAGCTGGTCTTCTCCACCGAGGGCATCACGGACCGGGTGCGCCTGGACCTGCATGACCCCGAAGATGGTCAGCCGGGTATCGACATCAGCGGCTTGACCATGCGGAACTACTACAAGGAAGTCTCCGGCGACCGCGTGCAGTTCGATGGTGGACCAAAGGGTATCATCGGCTGGGTACAGGTGCCCCACTCCGAAGCCTACTACGGCGCGAGCATTTGTCGTAACGGTGAGGCGGGAGCTATTCAGAGCATGGAAGGGCTGCCGAGTAACCCCCGCTTCGGAAATGGCCCTCAGCAACTCATGGTCGATATCGCGGCCGCTATCAACGCCGCCGACCCCAACTTCCCCTGGGCCGATTACGATACCAATGGCGACGGCATCATCGACCACGTCGTCGCGTTCCACGCTGGTATTGACAAGTCGGATGGCGGCGGCCAGCAGGGCTTCCAGGCGCTGTGGGCGCATCGTGGCACAGTCGACCCGTCAGCCGGTGGCTACACCGTCACCACCAGTGGCCCCCCTATCAAGTTGCTGGGCTATACACTCCAGTACGAAAATGCTGGCGCAGGCGTCCTCGTTCACGAGTTCGGCCATGATTTGGGTCACCCCGATTTGTATGATACCTCGGGCGAAGGCGAGAGCAGTGTCGTGTGGTGGGACTTGATGTCGACAGGCAGCCACCCCGGCAAGATTTTTAGTTCCAATCCCACCCATATGAGCGCCTGGACCAAGACGGCCCTCGGGTGGGCCAACCCCGAAGTAATCGCGCCCACAGCGATCTCGCGCGAGATTACCCTGGGGCAGACCTCCAACCCGCCGTCAGGCTCGAAGCAAGCCGTGCGCGTTAACCTGCCCGACCAGATCATCCAGTACGTGGAGCTCGAGCCTGGCTCAACGCAGGCATGGTGGACAGGCAATGACCAGGCGTGGGCGGATGTCCGTCTCACACGCGACGTCAACCTCGCTGGAGTAACAGCGCCCATCTCCACCAGCTTCGACCTGGATTTCGTCATCGAGGAGGATTGGGACTATCTGTTCCTGGAAGTCTCCACCAACGGCGGCCAATCCTGGACTCAGACCAAGGGCTTCCTGGTAGAAGATGGCACGGAAGTCACCACCCCCGAAGATTACGATGACCCGAATGGTCGCCTCCAGGACTACGGCGGACTCAAGTACGGCTACACCGGCGACAGCGGTGGCTGGCTGCGCGTCTATCACGATTTGTCGCCCTACGCAGGGCAACAGGTCAAGCTGCGCTTCCGCTATGCCACGGACGCTGCCCTTCAGGAGCGGGGCGCATTCGTGGACAACATCAAGATCACGGCCGGCGCCCAGGTCATCTTG
>CAZJJF010000058.1:11594-14435 GCA_964546245.1 uncultured Anaerolineales bacterium | reverse complement strand
CCAGCCAGCTGCCCGACCCTCTTATCCCCGCCGTGCTGGGCAACCCGAGGGCCATGCATATTGGCGACGAGGCTTACGTGGTAGGCAACCCCTTGGGCCTGTACGGCTCCATGAGCACTGGCGTCATCTCCGGCTTTGAGCGATCCTTCAAGCCGCCCGATCGCGAGGAGCGGCTGGAAGGCTTGATTCAGATCGACGCGGCGGTGAACCCCGGTAACTCCGGCGGCCCGCTTCTCAATCGCAACGGCCAGGTGGTGGGCATCGTCGCCGGCCTGGTCAACCCGACGGACAATAATTTCTTCGTCGGCATCGGCTTCGCCGTGCCCATCAATGTGGCGGGCGGGGCAGCCGGGTTACCACCGTACTAGGGAGACACTAATGGAGCAGCGTGGGGAAGCGGTGAATCGAGCGCCGATGGAGCGCGTCTTGTATGAGGTCAAGAAGGTCATCGTCGGCCAGGACAACTTGCTAGAGCGGCTGGTCGTGGCGCTGCTGGCGCGGGGCCACATCCTGGTCGAGGGTGTGCCCGGCCTCGCCAAGACCATGGCCATCAAGACCCTGGCCGAGGCCATCGGCGGCGACTTCAAGCGCATCCAGTTCACCCCCGATCTCGTGCCCGCCGATCTCATCGGCACGCGCATCTACAACCCGCGCAGCGGCGAGTTCAACACCTCGCTCGGCCCGGTCTTCACCAATCTGCTGCTGGCCGACGAGATCAACCGCGCCCCGGCCAAGGTCCAGAGCGCGCTGCTAGAGGTCATGCAGGAGCGCCAGGTCACCATCGGCGGCGAGACCTTCAAGGTCCCCAACCCCTTCCTGGTCATGGCGACCCAGAACCCCATCGAGACCGAGGGAACCTACGCCCTGCCCGAGGCCCAGGTCGATCGCTTTATGCTCAAGGTGCTGGTCGGCTATCCCAGCCCCACCGAGGAGTTCGTCATCGTCGAACGCATGACGGGCTTCTTGCAGGCGGTGCAGAAAGTGCTGACCACCGATCAGTTGCTGGAGCTCCAAAAGCGCGCTTATCAAGTTTATGTCGATCCCGCCCTTATCGAGTACAGCATCCGAGTCGTGAACGCCACACGTAACCCGAAGGAAGTGGGGCTGGGCACGTTGCAGCACTATATTACCTTCGGCGCCAGCCCCCGCGCCTCCATCAACCTCATTCTGACTGCCAAAGCTCTGGCCTTCGTGCGCGGTCGGCCCTATGTCCTGCCGGAGGATGTGCTGGACATGGCGCTCGACGTGCTGCGACACCGCCTCGTGCCCTCCTACGAGGCCCTATCCGATAACGTTAGCAGCGACGATCTGGTAAAGCAGATTCTCGGCCGTATCCCGACCCCGGTGGTACCCTTGCATGAGCATCTCGTCTTCCGCCCCAACCCCTGAACGCATCCTGCAGCGCCTCGACTGGCAGGTCATTCGCCGCCTGGACGGTCTGCTCCAGGGCGACTACCGCAGCCTGTTCTATGGCTACGGCGTCGACTTCGCCGACCTGCGCGAGTACCAGCCGGAAGATGACGTGCGCTACATCGATTGGAACGTCACGGCGCGCATGGATACGCCCTACGTCCGCCAATATGTCGAGGACCGCGACATCACCGCCTGGTTCCTGCTCGACCTCAGTCCATCCGTCGATTTCGGCACGCTTCAGACCCAGAAGCGCAGCCTACTCGTCGATCTGGTGACAACCCTGGCACGCCTGCTGACCCGCCACGGTAACCGGGTTGGCGCAATGTTCTACACCAGTCGCGGCCGCGTCGACCGCACCATCCCCGCGCGGGGTGGCCGCATCCAGGTGCTACGCCTGGTCAACGACCTGCTCAAGCAGCCGCGCCTGACCGATGCTCCCTTCACCGACCTGACACCCCTGTTGCAGGCGGGGCTGCACACCATCCGCCGCCGCTCGCTGATTTTCATCATCTCAGACTTCATCAGCACACCCGGCTGGGAACGTCCACTAAGCCTGCTGAATCAACGCCACGAGGTTCTCGCCGTCCGCCTCTGGGATCCGCGCGAGATGGACCTGCCCGATGTGGGGCCAATCATCATGCAGGATGCCGAGACGGGCGAGCAACTTTATGTCGATACCCACGACAAGAAGTTCCGTCAGCGGTTTCGCGATGCTGCTCAGCGCCGTGAGGCGGCTCTGACGGCAGGCTTCAAGCACGCCGGCGTAGACGCTTTCGCCATCTCCACCGAAGAAGACCTGGTGCGGGCCATCATCCGCTTCGCGGAGCGCCGCGAGCGCCGTCAACGTTGAGCAGGAATTGACGCCTATGTCGTTTATCTGGCCCGTGATGCTGCTGTCCTTGCTGCTGATTCCCCTGCTGATCGTGCTGTATCGGCGCGTCATGCAGCGGCGGCAGCGGCTGGCCGCGCGCTATGGCAGCCTGGGTCTGGCACAGGACAACAGCGGGCGGAGCGCGACATGGAAGCGGCTCGCACCACCGGCCTTGTTTCTGTTGGGCCTGGCCGTGCTGGCCATCGCCCTGGCGCGCCCCCAGGCGGTAGTCAGCCTGCCCAGGGTCGAAGGCACGGTCATTCTGACCTTCGACACCTCCGGCAGCATGGGCGCCGACGACATGCAACCAACCCGCATGGAAGCCGCCAAGGCCGCTGCCCGTGAGTTTGTTCAGCGTCAGCCGCCGACGGTCCTGGTGGGTGTCGTCAGCTTCAGCGACAGCGGCTTCTCGGTGCAGCCGCCGACCAACGACCAGGCAGCCGTGTTGGCCGCCATTGATCGCCTGGCCCCAGCGCGGGGCACATCCCTCGGCAACGGTATCAACGCTGCCCTGGGCGCCATCGTGCACCTGTTGGATGTTCAGATTGGAGGATGCG
>CAZJJF010000058.1:0-11584 GCA_964546245.1 uncultured Anaerolineales bacterium | reverse complement strand
TACACCAACGCGACCGCCGTGCCCAGCCCCACACCGACGCCCATGCCCGAAGGAACGTATATCCCGGCGGTCATTGTCATGCTCACCGACGGTGAGAGCAATGTGCCGCCGGATCCGCTGGTCGCGGCCCAGGCGGCCGCTGAGCGCGGTGTGCGCATCTACCCCATCGGCATGGGTAGCCCCGGCGGGGCAACCCTCAAGGTCGAGGGCTTCACGGTACACACCCAGCTCGATGAGGCCGTACTGCGCCAAATCGCCGACGTGACGAGCGGCACATACTACAGTGCGCAGAACGAGCAAGAGCTGCGCACCGTCTACGAGAATGTCGGGGCGCACTTGATCGTTCGCCCCCAGTTGACGGAGATCACCTCCATCTTCGCGGGCCTCAGCCTGATGACGCTACTCTTGGGCGGGCTGTTGTCGCTACTATGGTTCAGCCGGCTGCCGTGATGACAGTCAGCCCTCAGGTAAGAGTTGGGAGGTAAGCGGTGAGCGTACTCTGGCCGGGATTCCTGCTCCTGCTCGGTCTTGTCCCGCTACTCATCGCGGGCTACATCTGGGCGTTGCGACGGCGCCGCCCGGCAGCGATTCGCTACTCGAGCCTGTCTCTCGTGCGCGAGGCGCAGCCGCCGCGGTCCAATTGGCGGCGGCATGCCCCCTTTGCCCTGTTCGTGGCCGCGGTGGCGGGCCTGGTCCTCGCCCTGGCGCGCCCGGTCGCCATTGTCAGCGTGCCCGCCAATCGTACCACCATCATACTTTCCCTGGACGTATCGCGCAGCATGTGCTCAACCGACATCCCGCCCAACCGCCTGATCGCCGCCAAAGAGGCGGCCCTGAGGTTCGTCGAACGCGAGACGCCAGCGCGGCAGATGGGTATCGTGGCCTTCGCCGGCTACGCGGAGTTGATACAGCCACCGACAAACGACCCCGAGTTGCTGTACGATGCGGTCGAGAGCCTGGTCACGGGCAGCCGCACGGCCATTGGCAGCGGCATCTTGAAATCCATTGACGCCATCGCCGAGGTAGACAAAGACGTCGCCCCCAGTGTGACCAGCGCCTCGTCAGGCCCGACACCTACGCCCGTGCCCAAGGGCGCGTATGTGCCGCACATCATTGTCTTGCTGACCGACGGCGCCAGCAACACCGGCCCTACCCCGGTGATGGCGGCGCAGCAGGCCGCCGACCGGGGCATCCGCGTCTACACCATCGGCTTCGGAACGGAGGCCGGCTCGGAGTTCCCCAACTGCGACCAGCGATTGGTGGGCAGCGAACCATCGCCCGGCGGATCTGGCGGGGGACCCCCGCCAGGCGGCGGGCGGGCGCCAGGCGGCGGCGGGGGCGGCTTCCGGCGTGGCATCGACGAAGCGACCCTCAAGCGTGTCGCCGCGCTGACAGATGCTGAGTATTATGCGCCGCAGAGCGCGGATGAGTTGCTTGAGGTGTTCCAAAGCCTGCCCACCTCCCTGATCGCGAAGTATGAGATCACCGAGATCAGCTTCATCTTCGTCACCCTGGGCGCGCTGCTGGCGGTCCTGGCCGTGCTGCTGGCCTTGCTGTGGCGCCCCCTACCCTGATACGCAATGCGCCTATACGCCATCAGTGACCTGCACCTGTCGCGCCGCGCCAATCGCGAGGCCTTGCTCGCCCTGCCCGCCCACCCCGACGACTGGCTCATCGTCGCGGGCGACGTGGGCGAGACCGAGGGCCACCTTCATTTCGCCCTGGCGACCCTGACCCCGCGCTTCCAGCGTCTGGTGTGGACGCCGGGAAACCACGACCTGTGGACTCTGCCCCAGGATCGCAACCCTCTGCGCGGCGAGGCCAAGTACCGCCGCCTGGTGGATATCTGCCGCGCGTACGGCGTATTGACGCCCGAAGACCCCTACGCGGCCTGGCCGCCGGCCGAGCCACGCTACCGCCTGGCCCCTGTCTTCGTCCTCTACGACTACAGTTATCGCCCCGACGATGTCGCCACGGCGGACGCCGTGGCCTGGGCGTCCGAGTCAGGCGTCGTATCGATGGACGAGGACCTGCTCCACCACGAGCCATACCCGTCGCGCTCGGTATGGTGCGGGCTGCGCTGCCGATACACGGAAAAGCGGCTGGCCGCCGTGAATGGCGACCTGCCGCTGGTCCTCATCAATCACTTCCCGCTACGCCAGGACCACGCCCGACTGCGACGAGTCCCGCGCTTCTCCGTGTGGTGCGGCACGCGCCGCACCGACGACTGGCATACCCGCTTCCCCGTATCCGTCGTCGTCTACGGCCACCTGCACATCCGCCACCAGCACGTCGAGGATGGGGTGCGCTTCGAGGAAGTCTCCCTCGGCTATCCCGGCCAGTGGAACCCCGCGGCCGGCCTCCAACCCTATCTGCGCTCCATCCTGACGGCATAGCGGCCCACCTTCTACTCTGTCGCTGTGCCTGCCATCGTCGCCAGCGCGTCCAGTTCCGTCGGACTGGTGACATCGACATTATAGTTGTCATGCCGCACGGCGTCGGTATACGGCTGAACCTGCTCCGGCGGGAAGTCCAGCGCCAGCAGCGTCAGCCGCATGATCTCCAACCCCCCTTCCAGTTCCGGCTGAACCACCTCCCGCGCGCCCAACGCATACAGGCGATGCACCCCCGACCGTGTCCCAGCGCGGGCGATGATGAGGAGGTCGGGGGCCAGCTCGCGCGCTGCGACAACCACCACCTCAGTGGCTGCCTCCTCTGGCAGCGTGACAACCAGCGCCCGCGCATGGCCGAGCCCGGCGTGGGTCAGCACCTCCGAGTTGGCGGCGTCGCCGATGAGGGTGGGGATGCCGCGTCGGTCGAACTCAACGGCCCGCTGCGCGTCAATCTCCACCACCAGCCGTGGGACGCCGAGTCGCCCTAGTACGTGCATAATATGCTGGCCTACCCGCCCCGCACCCACGATGACCACGTGATTCGTGAGGCGAGGCGGAGACAGGTGGGGCGGCGTCCCGTGACGGTCGAGGCGCGCCCATAGGGCCGGGAAGCGGCGCAGAGTTCGCTCGGCGAGCGGCAGCGTTCGGAACAGGAGCGGATTGAGGACGATGGACAGCAGCGCGCCCGCCAGAATCAGCGAATACTGGTCTGGCGTCAGAACCCCCAGCGAGACGCCTGTCTGGCCAACGATGAAGGAGAACTCGCCGATCTGCCCTCGGCCGGCGGCGGCGACGAGCATTGTCATGGCCGAGGCGGGCAACACGAAACCCAAGAGGAGCGTAAAGAAGGGCTTGCCGATCATGATCAGCGCGGTCAGCGCCAGCACGGGGCCGATGTTCGCAACCAGAGAGGCCGGATTAACGAGCATACCCACCGAGACGAAGAAGATGACAGTGAACACGTCGCGGAACGGAATCACCTCCGCGCCAATCTGGTGGCTGATGGACGATTCAGCCAAAACCGCGCCAGCCAGAAACGCGCCTAGCGCCAGCGACACGCCGAACAGCTCCGCCGATCCCAGCGCCACGCCGACAGCCACGGCGACGACGGCCAGGATGAACAACTCCCGTGAGCGGGTGAAGGCGATGCGGGTCAGCAGCCACGGCAGGAAGCGCGCGCCGACCAGTAACATCAGGACGATGAAGGTGAAAGCCTTGACCAGCGCCAGCATCACCCCCTGCCACGACGCGCTCTCACCGCTACCAAACAGGGCAGGCATCAGCACCAGGATGAAGATCGTCGCCAGGTCTTCCAGGACGAGCCACCCCACCGCAACCTGCCCGTGGACCGTGTTTAGGAGGCCCTTGTCAGCCAGGGTGCGCAGCAGCACGACCGTGCTGGCGATGGACACGGCAAAGCCAAAGACCAGGCTGGCCGGGACGGACCAACCCCATAGTTGTGTCAGGGCAAACCCGAGCGCCGTCGCGATGGCAATCTGTACCAGCGCACCGGGAATCGCCACCGCCCGCACGGCCCACAGGTCGCGGAGCGAGAAATGCAACCCCACGCCAAACATCAAGAAGATGACGCCCAACTCGGCCAGCTGACCGATGTCCTCCACATTGCCGACGTAGCCAGGGGTAAAGGGGCCAATGACCATACCCGCCAATAGATAGCCGACAATCGTTGGCAGACCCATGCGGCGCGCGACCAGCCCGCCAACGAAGGCAGCCACCAATACAGCGCCGAGATTGATGAGCAAGTCCAGACTGTGCATATGACCCTCCATCTTGCGGTGAAGGGTATCACAGCTACCACGCCAAGTAAAAGCGAGGTAGCTGGTCACAAGAGAAGACCTGGCAGGCCTGTGAGGCCCGCCAGGTCCTGGCAAAGATGGTGTGGCTGGCGCTAACGCGTGAAGTTGAAGTTAGCGCGGTATGTCGTACCGTCCGTCAGCTTCAGCACGAACTGGCGGCACGAGTTGGACCACGACTTCTCCGTCTTCCACACGTAGGTGTATTTGTCAGCGCCTGGGCTATACTGAAGGCCGCTGGCGCCGGCCGTCGACGTCGGCTCCATGGCGCCGGTTGACACAGCCGTGTCGCAGGTAATCGGTACGGAGGCCGGGTAACCCGGCGCGAAGATGCCCAGGCCCTGATTGCCACCCAGGCTGAACTTGATGGGGATAGCGCGCCCTGAGTTAACGACATTGAACGTGGGTAGATTGTCCACAGGTGAGAAGAAGCCCGTGAAGTGCCAGATTACGCTGACCTGCGCCGTCGCCACGGCAGTCAGGCCGCCCACATCGGTGACCCGCACCTTGACGGTGTACGTCGCCGGAGCCGAATTGGCGGGTGCGGTGAAGGTAGCGCTTTGCCCCGGCGTCTCGAAGCTGCCGTTGTTGTCCAGGTCCCAGGCGTAGGCCAGTGGCCCGCCGTCTGGGTCGCTGCCCGCCGCCGTCAGACTCACACTCTGGCCCTCGGTCACGGTGTACGGCCCACCGGCGTTGACCGTCGGCGGCTCGTTGAGGTTGAGGCCTACGAGCACCGGATCATGGTCGGAGATGCGGTACTCGTCGGGCGCGTACAGCGAGGCGAGCTGCCCCGCGCTCTTGAAGTTAGTGTTGTAGTCGAGGACGCTCGGCTCGTCGGCGTTGATGTGCCACTCGCCGACCCCGCTCACCTTCGCCGTCAGCGACGCCGACCCCAGCGCGTAGTCCAGGTAACCCCACTGGCCATCGAACACGTAGGAATAGGCGTCGGGGCCAATCTTGTCCGCGACGAGATTGACGAACCCGGCGTTCTGGAGCGCCGTGATGGGGTCTTCCTTAGCGTAGGAGTTCAGGTCACCCACAATGAGGATGTCCGCGTCGCCTGTGCCTGTCGGGTCGCTCTGCAGCCAGTAGCTCAACTGCGTCGCTGCGTTCGTCCGTACCACGTTGCAATTGCCCTGGCCGTCGCCCGCGTCGGGCGCGTCACACGGGCTGCCCTTACTCTTGAGGTGATTGACGTTGACAACAAGCCGCGCCCCGTCGCCCACCTGCTCGAAGGCCTGGGCCAGTGAGGCGCGATTGCGGGGCGCGCTGTCGCCACCGTTGACGAAGGCCTCCGAATTCAGCACAGCCGTCTGTCCGACGGGCGTGACCTTCGCTGGCTTGTAGATGAGCGCCACCTTGATGGCGTCAGTCCCCAGGGCATTCACCTGACCCGTTGCCGAGTCGGCGTCGATAAAGGCCCACGTACCCGGCGCGGTTGCCGCGTTCAGCCTGCTCACGACATCCTGAATGGCGCTGGTGGGGCCGTAGCCGTCGTTCTCCAGCTCGACCAGGCCCACAATGTCGGCGTCCAGGCCCAGAATGGCCGCGACTGTCTTGGGCCACTGGCGGTCAAACTCGGTCTGGTTCTCCGCGCCGCGACAGTCTGTCGAGCCGCCACCCACACCCAGCGCGCAGCCGCTGAAGGTGTTGAAGTAGTTGAGCAGGTTCATGCCCACCACCTTCAACCCACCGCCGACATCAGGCGACGAACTGGGCCGCAGGTTGGCGGGCTGGAAGTTGACGCTGCCGCCGAGGGCGTTGATGGGTCGCACGCGGTAGGCGTTGCCACTGGCCGCGTTGCCCGCCCAGGTGTAGGTCATCACGCCCACGATGCCCGTGGCCGTGTCGCCGCCGCGCAGGGTGTTGCTCGCGCTCAGGGGCTGACCACCCCGACCGAACACAATGGGGTCAGGGTTCTGGGCCTGCGAACCGTCGTCCAGGATGATACGGTTCAGGTTGTTACTGCTCTGCATGCTGTTGGCTGGGGCGCCGGGCGCCACTGCATCCGTAGGCTGGCGCAACCGCCCATTCGCCGATAGCACCACCTGGCCGAAGCGCCCCAACTGGAAGTGCTCGGTCACCCTCAGCGTCTGCGGCAGGCGCACCAGCATGCCCTCGTAGACCTCGGCGGCGTCGGCCGCCACGAAGGGCAGCGTCACGTCCGTCGGCGTCACCGTTCCCGTCCCGCACTTCACAATGGTTCCCACGCTGATCTGGCTCTGCCCCTGGTTCTCGCCGGCCGTGCCGGTCACGCGCACCACATCGCCCAGGCTAACCGTATTGGCATTGCTGCCTTCAAAGACGAAGATGCCGTCCGACGTGGCTGGATTGCCGTCGCCCACTGGGTCCTGGATGAAGAAGCCGCGCAGGGCGGGCGACGGCCCCTCATAGTCCGCGACGACGACGCCCTGGGTGGTCTGCGCCCCCGGCAGCGCCACCGTCGCGCCGCTGCCCTGGATGGCGGGAATGGGTGTGAAGGGTAGCGGGCAGACATCAAGCGTACTGAAACCCACGCTGACATTGGCGGTCATGCTGTCGGGCGGGTCGTTGGTGTCCTGATCGCTGACATTGGCGGCCAGTACGGTCAGGCTACAGGCGTCGCCGTTGGCGAAGTCGGTCGCGGGGTCCAGCGTGAAGGTCGCCGGTCCGCCTGTGACGGTCGCCGCCTTGGTTCCGCTGATGGAGCAAGCCAGCGTGAACCAAGCGCCCGTGACATTCACCGGCTCACTAAAGGTGACAACGATATTGGCGTTGGCCGCAATACCAGCCGCGCCATCGGCCGGCGTCGTGGACACGACGCTCGGCGCGGTGTCGGACGCAACACATGGGCTGAGAGGCGATACCGTGTTGCGCGGATTCGGCGCAATAGTCTCGAAATCCGCGCTATTGTTGTCGGTCTCGGTGCAGCCGTTACCCTTGCGTAGTGCCGCCGTCGTGTTGCTGGTTGCGGGGGCTGCCGCGCTGCCCTCGTAGAAGTTCGCGCCGTCCAGGCCCACCAGATCGACGATCTGAGCCAGTTGAGCTGCTGAGCACGGCGTTGACCCGCCGTTGCACGCCAGGCCAGTCGTCGCGTTAACCAGCGCGACCTTGCCGCCCGTACCGCTCATATTGGCCGTTCCCGTAGCATCGGCCGTGGGCAGGGCGACACCGTTAGCGCCACCACTGGCGAGTTGCACCAGGTAGTGTTGGCCCGGCGCGAGGGAGCCAGCCAGGGGGGCGATGGGATTGCCCGCAAAGTTGCCCGTGCCGGTCGCGCTGGCATACTGAACGGACATGCCGCTGAGCGAGACGGTTGTTGCGCCACGATTGAACAGCTCCACGAAGTCGTTCGTATACGGCGCACCGCTATTGCCGCCACCGCCGTAGACCTGACTGATAACAACCGTGGTTGAGAGGGCTTGCGCCGACTGCGATGAGCCGGCCAGGGCCAGGACAAGGCTGAACAATGCCAGCAGCGGTAGGGTCGTCGCGCGACGAACGACGGGGGGGAGACGCATCGGTAGCCATCCTTTCGAACATGTGAGGGATTGTCGAAGCCAGGCAGGGGCAAAGATGCGCCCTTCGGGGCCAACACTATACAGACGTTGGCAAGGGTTGGCAAGTAACGCCGGGTGAATCTCAAGCCGCGATTCAGGCGCGTGCCGAATAGTTGAAAACGGACTCCGCCTATGCTAACATCTGTCCCGTTCCGTTCGCGCACTCACTGGCAGACCCTCCTCGATGTCGTGGGGTATGGCTGTCATCCGCCCTCAGCGCCCGCCCCGCCAAAGCCTGATCGAGGTCTATATGCGCCAGACGGCCCCACTAGAGATGTATTATCAGCGCCGCGACCTGCTCGACACCATAGACGGCGCGCAGCCGGTCGCCACTATCCAGGCGGCGACTCAGCGTAAACTGCGCCAACGACGCGTGCACCCATGACCGATGCCACCCCCGTCGGCGCGGCTCTGACCGCGATGGGCATCCCCCACCGCGAGTTTCGCCATCCGGGCGAGGTCACAACCCTGGAACAGGCGGCGCGCGAACGTGGGCAGCGACCGGAGCAGGTGATTCGTAGCATCGTGTTTCGGGTTAGCCAGGGCGAGTATGTCATGGTCCTCGTCGCGGGGGCGCGGCAGGTGGCGTGGCCCGCGCTGCGCAGGTATCTCGGCCAGTCGCGGCTGACCACGGCGGGCGAGGCGGAATTGCTGGCAGTCACCGGCTACCCCATCGGAGCCGTGTCGCCCTTCGGCCTGCCCCGGCCGCTACGTATCCTGGCCGACGAGAGCATCTTGGCCGAAGACGAAGTATCCATCGGCTCTGGTGTGCGGGGAACCACCATCATCCTGATCCAGGCCGACCTACGGCGCGCCCTGGGCAACGTTGAAACCGGCCAGTTTGCGGAGGGCTAGAGCGCATGTATGACGCGATCGTCGTCGGCGGCGGAATCGTTGGCATGGCAACCGCCTATCATCTGGTGGTCAACGGAGCGCGTACGCTGCTCATCGACCGCCACGACCGGGGTCGCGCCACCGATGCCGGGGCCGGTATTATCTCGCCCAGCACCAACACCCGCGACTCCGACGAGTGGTACGAGTTCGCTTCCCAGGCGGGCGCGCACTACCCAACCCTCATCGCCGATGTAGAAGGCCCTCACCCTGGCAGCGCGGGCTACGCCCGCACCGGCCTGCTGCTGGTCGCCGCCAGCGAGGACGAGATGCTGCCTTTCGAGGAAGCGCGCCGCCGCATCTTCGACCGCCAGCGCAGCCACGGCCACCCGGCCCACGACGACATCCAGGAGATATCGCCCGCCGAGGCCCGCCGCCTGTTCCCGCCCCTGACTCACGTGGAGTGGGCCATCTACTCGCGCGCCGCCGCCCGCGTCGACGGCCGTCGGCTGACCGAGGTGATGCAGCGAGCAGCCGAGGCGCGCGGACTGACCATCCGCCTGGCGGGCGTCGATAGTTTGGCCCTGGGGGGCGAGCAGGTCACAGGCGTGGTAGTCGGCGGCGAGACGGTAGCCGCGCCGCGCGTGATCATTGCGGGCGGAGCGTGGTCGCCTGCCTTCGAGCAGCAGCTGGGCCTGCGTCTGCCGCTGGAACCGCAGCGCGGCCAGATCGCCCACCTGCGCCTGCGCGGTGTTGACACTGAGGGCTGGCCGGTCGTCAATGCCTTTCGCGGCCACTACCTTGTCGCCTGGCCTGGCGGCCGCATCGCAGCGGGCGCAACCCGCGAGTTCGGCACGGGTTACGACCCCCGCGTCACGACAAGCGGCATGCACGAGGTTCTCCGCGAGGCTCTGCGCGTCGCCCCTGGCCTGGCCGACGCCACGTTCGAGGAATGCCGCGTGGGTTTGCGCCCGCTGGCCGCCGACGGGCTGCCCATCCTGGGGCCAGTTCCCGGCCGCGATGGTGTGTGGCTGGCGACCGGTCACGGCCCGACGGGGCTGACGGCCGGGCCCTATAGCGGCAAGGTCGTGGCCGAGGCAACGCTCGGCCTGGAGCCGTCGAGTGACCTCGCCCCCTTCAGCGTAGCCCGCTTCTCCACCGCTGACGAGTAGGCCCCAAAGGAGAGACCATGAGCCGCCCCGTCGTCGAGGCTATCATCACCGAGTTCGACGTGCCCGCCCTCATGCGCGATGGCGTCACTCTGCGCGCCAACATTTTTCGCCCCGCAACCGGCGGACCCTACCCAGTCGCCCTGACCCGTACCCCCTACGGCAAGGACTTCGCCAGCGCCACGCCCCTTCTGGACGCGCTACGCCTGGCTCGCGCGGGCTACATCGTCGTCATCCAGGATGTGCGAGGCCGCTTCACCTCCGAGGGTGGCTGGGCCCCCATGCGCCACGAGCGCGAGGACGGCTACGATAGCGTCGAGTGGGCGGCCCGCCTGCCCAACGCCGACGGCCAGGTTGGTATGTTCGGCGCGTCCTACTTCGGCTTCACTCAATGGGCCGCCGCTGCCGAGCGGCCGCCCAGTCTCAAAGCCATCGTCCCCACCATCACCTGGAGCGACCCACGCGACGGCGTCGCCTGGCGCGGCGGGGCCTACGAGTTGGGCCTGATGGCCCATTGGCAGCTTAACTCCCTCAGCCTCGACATCTTTGTCAAACGCTATGCCGACGCCCCACCCGCCGAGATGATGGCTGCCTACCTCGGCCTCGTTCACACCATCGACACCCTGCGCACCGAGGGCTACTGGTCGCTACCCCTCAAGGACTTCGAGCCGCTGCGACGCGCCAACGTTGGCATGCCCGACCTGGAAGTTGCCATTGAGCGCCCCAACGACCCCGACGCTGTGGCCTACATGACACCCCTGGGCGAGATGGACCGCGTCACCGTGCCCGCCCTCAACGTCGGCGGCTGGTACGACATCTTCGCCCAGGGTACGCTCCAGAGCTTCAACGCCCTCCGTCAGCGCGGCTCGACAGCCGAAGCCCGCCAGTCGCGCCTGCTCATCGGCCCCTGGTCCCACGTCAACTACGGGCATGTCATCGGCGAGCAGGATTTCGGCTTCGTGTCCATGCTCGCCCTCATGAATCTGCAAACGGACCTGACTGGCCTGACCCAGCGCTGGTTCGACCACTGGCTCAAGGGCATCGACACTGGCATCGCCCAGGAACCGCCGGTCAAGCTGTTCATCATGGGCGACAACGTCTGGCGCGACGAGCAAGAATGGCCCCTGGCCCGCACCCAGTATACCCCCTACTACCTCCACAGCCACGGCGGCGCCAACACGCTCCACGGCGATGGGCATCTCACCCTTGAACCAGCCGGCGACGAGCCGCCCGACGAGTACCTCTACGACCCGGCCAACCCTGTCCCCACCCACGGCGGCGCGCTGCTCATGCACCCCCTGTTCCGTCCCGGCGTCGCCGACCAGCGCCCCACTGAGGCCCGCCAGGACGTGCTGGTCTACACCTCTGCGCCGCTGGGAAGCGACCTGGAAGTCATCGGGCCGGTGGCGGTGACGCTCTGGGTCACCAGCGACGCGCCGGACACCGACTTTGTCGCCCGCCTGGTAGACGTCCACCCCAACGGCTTCGCGCAAAACCTGGCCGACGGTATCCGCCGCGCCCGCTACCGCCACGGCCACCGGCCGCAACTCCTCACGCCCGGCGAGCCGACCGAGATTCACATTGACCTGTGGGCGACGGCCAACGTCTTCAAGGCGGGCCATCGCATCCGCGTCGATGTGACCAGTTCGTCGTTCCCGCGTTGGGATCGTAACCCCAACACCGGCGCGCCCTGGGGTCAGGACGCCGATCTCCAACCTGCCACGAACACGATACTGCACGACGCCGCCCACCCGTCGCGTATCCTGCTGCCCATCATTCCGCGCTAGCAGCGCCGCGTCCCCGCCCCCAGCCTGGGGGTCGGAATCTCAACGAGAACG
>CAZJJF010000057.1:0-14497 GCA_964546245.1 uncultured Anaerolineales bacterium | reverse complement strand
AGAACCTGAAGGCGACCCCGAAGCAGATGATTCTGGTGGACATGATCGGCGATGCCGACCAGCAGATTTACCTGGAAAAGACCTCTACACAGCCGCTGCTCAATCGCATCTTTGACGTGGCCCACGAGCTAGGCTACGACCAGTGGTTCATCCGCCAGCCGAAGTGGGCCATCAGCGACGATCACACGCCCTTCTTGCAGCGCGGCATCCCGGCCGTGGACCTCATCGACTTCGACTACCCCTACCATCACACCCTGGCCGACGATTGCACGAAGATCACACCCGCCAGCCTGGAGCGGGTAGGGAGGACGTTGGAGTTGTTCATGAACCGGGGAGGCTAGACGACAAGCCGCAGCTGGATACGTCCGACCCCGATAACGTCGCCGGGGTTAGCGGTCTGGGGGCGCACGATGCGCGCCCCATTGACGTATGTGCCGTTGCGGCTGTTAAGGTCTTCCACCCACCAGCGCCCCTCGCGCAGGCTCACCAGAGAGTGGGCTGCCGAGACGGTCGGGTCGGCCAGGACGATGGTGTTGGACAGGTCGCGGCCGATAGCTGTGACCGGTAGCAGGTTGAAGCTCTCGCCTGTGCGCAGGTCGCTGCCGCCGCCGTCGTGCACGATGAAGCGCGCCAGCGGGCGCGGGGAGGTGGTGGTCTGCCTGGCCGTGGCGCGCAGGTCTCGCCACAACGTCCAGACCACCGCGCCCAGGAAGACGTAGAGCAAGGCTAGCAGCCCCAGGCGCAGGGCGAGAATCACGGCCGCCGAAGGAGTGTCGGGCATGTTATGGCTTGCGGGATGAGCCAGCGGCGGGCGCGGTTGGCGCGTCTGATGTGGGCGCTGGGGCCATGCGGAACACCAGGCGTTGCCCACCCAGGGACAACACGTCGCCGTCGCGTAGGACGACTTCCTGGACTGGCTGGCCGTTGACTTGTGTGCCGTGGCGACTACCCAGGTCGCGCAGCACGTAGCGCCCGTGGCGCTGCTCGATCTGGGCGTGGCGGCGTGAGACGCCTGTGCCTTCGAGAATGAGATCGTTGTCGAGGGCGCGACCGATGGTCAGGCGCGCCGTGCGCAGGGGAACTTCCCGCATGTTGTCTGACAACCACGCCACCTGCGCGCTGCCGGAATAGGCGGCCGCCGCGGCCTGCACCTGGGCGACCTGCAATTCCTGGGTCATGCCGGGGCCGCTGACGGCGACGCCTTGCCCATCCAGCAATTCGGCGACGACTCGGGCCTCGCCAGCTTTGACCGCCGGGTCGGCTTCCAGGCGCACATGGGGCCGACCGACGAAACTGAACTGACGGCGTTCCGCTACCTCGCTCAGGTAGTTGGCAAGCTCCTCTTCCAGCGCGCCCCGAAAGGACTCGAACTCGCCATAGTTGGCGGGATTCAGGCGCACCGTGTAGTGATTGGGGACGAAGACCTTGCCTGCCCCCACCGTCTGGTGGTCGTCCATCACGCGCGCCAGGCGCTTGGCTAGCTCGATGGGTTCCAGGCGACCGCCCATCCAGCGGCCCAGGGAACCTTCCAGTAACTGCTCGGCGAACGCCTCGAAGCGATCTAGACCCTTCATCGCCTATCCCTCACACGCGACTGTTGGCGCTAATGATAGCCTGACGACGGGTGAACCGCAAGCAGCGCGGCGTATCGCGGCGTGAATTCGGCGGCCGATACGATTCAACTGGTCGGCGTGGGGCGACGCAGCAGGACGAAGGCCAGAGCGCCCAATCCTAGCAGCGCCAGGAGTGTGCCGCAGCACGACAGCGCCAGGAGCGCCACCGGTAGCCAGGGAAAGCTGGCCACGGTTGCCGTCGCCACGGCGGGTCGGGTCGCGGCGGGTGGGCGAGTCGGCTCGATGACCATGACGCTGCCGTCAGGCAGCAAGCCAAGCCGACCCTCCTGAATCGCGGGCGGCAGGCTGCCTGGGTCGTCTTTGAGCGCGGTCACAGAGTAGATGGGGCGGCGCGGCGGACCACCACCGGGCGCCGGAATGGTGGCCGGCTGCCCCAGGCGAAGAGTTCCCACCTGCACGTGGGGGAGGCCGTCGGGGCCGGGGGAGCCAATGCCCGTCTCATCGGGGACGAGAATCTCGAAGCGGCAGCCTTGCGCGTCGCACGTCGTCTCCCCGCGCCCCACCTCATGGGTATTGAAGAACACGACCACTACTTTGTCGCCGGCCGGCTGCCCATCCTCGCCGACAAGGCTACCCTCGAAGACGACGGTGCGACCCTGTGCCGCCACCGCTGTTGTGGCCAGTAGCGCGGCGACCACCGCCAGCGCCAGAATCCAGACTCTCTTCACACGTCCTCCATCGCGGCGTCTCGACAACGAAATGTCCAGGTAACACAACGCCCAGGCCGCGCGGAAGATACGCGGGCCGCAGGTGGCGCGCTATTCACGCCGGAGGTGGCCTTGCTGCTTGCCTCTGCCCTGACATATGGGATATACCTGGCAATATACCCCACCCCCTGGGGGAGGGGGTAAGATAGGGCTGGGAGATTGCGTCCTGTGTGGTAGGGCCGAAGGACATGGATGCTGCCTGTCGGTTCTACCGAGGATGCAAACATGCAAGCTGAGAATAAGCGCGACATCGTCAATCGCCTGCGCAGCATTCAGGGCCATCTCAAGGGTATCGAGCGCATGGTCGAGGAGGACCAGTACTGTATGGACATCCTCGCCCAGACGCGGGCCGTCGAGCGGGCGCTGGAGAAGCTGGATGCGGTTATCCTGCGCGGTCATCTGGACACCTGCGTGACGACGGCCATCCAGGATGACAACCCCGCCGAGCGCGAACGTGTCATCGGCGAGCTGATGCAGGTGTTCGAGAAATCCGGCAAATTGTGACCAACCGGCGGTTCTCGCGGCCGCCGATGAGCAACGCGCGCCTTGCGCGGGAGGAGACCTGTCATGTCCACTGTTACGTTGACCGTTCCTAACATTTCCTGCGGCCACTGCGTCAGCACCATCCAGCGCGAGCTGAAGATGGTGCCAGGCGTCGCTGATGTCAAGGCCGACGCCCAGACCAAGCAAGTGGTGCTCCAGGTCCAGGACGACGCCACCCTGACCGAAGCCAGGAAGACCCTGGTGGAGATTGGCTATCCGGCGGCGTGAAAGCCGACGACGGACCAGGAACCGATGACTACGCTGCGTCGCCGTTGGTTCCTGGTCCTTCGTCATTGGTCTCAAGAATGGGGTCGCCATGACTCAACGTATCGAGCTTCCTATCACTGGCATGACGTGTGTCAACTGCTCGCGCACCATTGAGCGTAGTCTCAAGCGGACGGCGGGTGTCGATGAGGCGCAGGTAAGCTACGCCGCCGACAAGGCCGACGTGGCCTACGACCCTGCTGTTGTCTCGCCGGCCCAACTGGTCGAGCAGGTGCGGGCGGCGGGCTACGACGTGGCCCTGGCGACGGCGGACCTGGCGATCACGGGCATGACGTGCGCCAACTGCGTCAATACGGTCGAGCGCAGTCTCAAGCGCGTGCCTGGCGTCACATCGGCCAGCGTGAACCTGGCGACGAATCACGCCCGCGTCGAGTATGTCCCTGGCGTGGCTCGCCGCGCCGATCTCGTGAAGGCCGTCGAAGGCGCGGGCTACGGTGTGGTGCAGGCCGCCGAGGGCGAGGACCTGGTGGACGCCGAGCAGCAGGCGCGCGAGGCCGAGATTCATTACCAGGAGCGCCGCCTGAAGGTGGGCCTGCTGTTCACCATCCCCCTCTTTATCCTCAGCATGGCCCGTGACCTGATGCACCTGCCCATTGTCAGCGACGTGATTCACATGGGCTTCAGCTGGCTGCACCTGGACGCGCCCTGGGGGCCGTGGGTCTTCAGGGTGCGGGCGACGCCGGTGCAGTTCTACGTCGGCACGCAGTCCTACGTTGGCGCGTACACGTCGCTGCGCAACGGCACGGCCAACATGGACGTGCTCGTTGCGCTCGGCTCGTCGGTGGCCTACTTCTATAGCGTGTTCATTGTCATCGCGGGAACCTTCGGCGGGCAACAGGTGCTTGGATTCACTATTCCTGCGGTGGAAGGCCACGTCTACTTCGAGACTGCCGCCGTCATCATCACCCTTATTGTCCTGGGTAAGCTCCTGGAAGCCCGCGCCAAAGGTCGCGCCAGCGAGGCTATCAAGTCGCTGATGCGCCTGGCCCCCAAGACAGCGACGCTGCTACGCGGCGACCAGGAAGTGGTCGTCGCCGTGGACGATGTGGAGGTGGCCGACAGACTGCTGGTCCGCCCCGGCGAGCGCGTGCCCGTGGACGGTATTGTGGTGGACGGCATATCGACCATTGATGAGTCGATGCTGACCGGCGAGAGCATGCCGGTGGAGAAGGCAGCGGGCACAGAGGTGGCCGCCGGGACGGTCAATCAGAGCGGGCGGCTGGTGATGCGCGCCACGCGCGTCGGCGCCGACACGGCCCTGGCGCAGATTATTCGCCTGGTCGAGCAGGCCCAGGCGTCGCGCGCTCCTATTCAGCGTCTGGCGGATGCCGTGTCAGCGCGCTTCGTGCCCGCCGTCATCGTCATCGCCGCGCTGACCTTCTTCGCGTGGTATGTGGCCGGGGATCCGACCCGCGCCATGCTCAACATGGTAGCGGTGCTGGTCATTGCCTGCCCGTGCGCCATGGGGCTGGCGACGCCGACGGCTATCATGGTCGGCACGGGCCGGGGCGCGGAGCAGGGCATTCTCTTCAAGTCCAGCGCGGCCCTCGAGTCGGCTGGCGCGCTCAAGGTAGTCGCCTTCGACAAGACTGGCACGCTGACGCGTGGACAGCCGACCGTTACCGATGTGGTTGTGGCCCAGGGCTGGCGCATGCCGGAGCTGGTGGGGGCGGGTAGCGGCGGGGCGACGGTCGCGGACACGCAGGAGAATGCACTATTGCGGCTGGCGGCCACCGCCGAGCGCGGCTCGGAGCATCCCCTGGGCCAGGCCATCGTGCGCGCTGCCGAGGCGCGGGCGCTAAGCCTGGGGCAACCGGATGAGTTCCAGGCCATAGCGGGGCGGGGCGTCGAAGCCCGCGTTGGTCCCTATCAGGTGCTGGTGGGCACGCCGCGCCTCATGCACGAGCGCGGGGTGGACGGCGACATGACCGACACCGCCGAGCGCTTGCAGAGCGAGGGTAAGACGGCGATGGTGGTCGCGGTGGATGGGGCGGTGGCCGGTATCCTGGCTGTCGCCGATACCCTGAAGCCGGAGGCGGTCGAGGCGGTGGCGGAGTTGAGGCGACAAGGGCTGGACGTGGTGATGATCACCGGCGACAACCCGCGCACGGCCCAGGCTATCGCCGCGCAAGCCGGCATCGATCACGTGCTGTCCGAAGTCTTGCCCGACCAGAAGGTAGAGGCCGTCAAGGCGCTTCAGGCGGAGGGTCATGTGGTGGGTATGGTGGGTGATGGTATCAACGACGCGGCCGCGCTGGCCCAGGCGAACGTTGGCTTCGCTATCGGCACAGGTACGGACATCGCCATGGAGGCGTCGGACGTGACGCTGGTCAGCGGCGACCCGCGCGGTGTGGTGCGCGCCATCAAGCTCAGCCAGGCGACGATGAAGACCATCAAGCAGAATCTGTTCTGGGCCTTCGCCTATAACGTTGTTCTTATCCCGGTGGCGGCGTTGGGATTTCTCGTGCCGATGCTGGCCGCCGCGGCGATGGCCTTTAGCTCGGTCTTTGTGGTGACGAACAGCCTACGGCTGCGAAGGAAGCAACTATGACCAATGTGACGGGCCGAGGCTTTGACTGGCGTTACCTGCCGGTGGTGTTGCTGCTGACGCTCGTGGCCGCCTGCGCCCCGAGCCAGGGCATGAACCACGCCGCCGCCGGTCATGGCGTGACCGACACCAAAGCGCCCTTCGACCAACAATTCATCGATATGATGGTTCCCCATCACGAGGGGGCGATCGAGATGGCGAAGGTTGCCGCCACTCGCGCCCAGCGGCCCGAAATCAGGCAAATGGCCCAAGCGATTGCCGCTGACCAGACACGCGAGGTGGGCCAGATGAAGGGGTGGCGGAAGGCCTGGTATGGATCTGACCAGACGCCAGGGTGGGAGAAGATGCCCATGCTGCCCGAGATGAAAACCCCCATGGGCAACATGGCCGACGATGTCAGGCGTCTCCAGGCGGCCAGTCCGGTCGAGAAGGCCTTCATCGACATGATGATTCCTCACCACGAGGCAGCGGTGGAGGCCGCGCAGATTGCGCAGCAGCGCGCCGAGCGCGCTGAAATCAAGGTCCTGGCGCAGGCTGTCATCGACGCGCAGACCCGCGAGATCGCGCAAATGAAGGAGTGGCGCAAGGCCTGGTACGGCAGTTGACGCCAGAGGCAAGGTAACGCAAGGGGGCGGGCGCATTCACGCCCGCCCCTTGCTTGTGGCCTGGCGGCCGGCCGGCTACTGCGGTCGGACGTAGGCTGTGATGTGGAAGCTCACCTCAGGCCGTAGGGGGTCGTTGGTAACGACCTTGACCTCGCGGGTGACCCGTGTCCCAGAGATTTTCTCAGTTGCAGGATCGAAGGAGACCTTGACTGTCGTCTGCTCGCCCGGAGCTACATTCTTGTCGCTGACCAGCGACGCTGTACACCCTCAGGTAGATTTCGTCTCCTTGATCTCGAGGGGTTTCACCCCGTCGTTGCGGAGGACAATATCCTTGCTGACCTTGTCGTTGGGGCCGATGGTGCCAAAGTCATAGACATATCCCGTCGCCCTCAGGTCCGGAATGGCGAGACGCGGGCCATCCCCAACAGGTGTCTCGGGGCCGACAGGCTGCCGAGCGGCAGGCACGGGTATGGGTGTCGCGCTTGGCCCACTGTCCTGGGCCTGGGCCTGGGCCTGCCCCTGGGCCTGGGCTTGCGGCTGGGGTTGCTGGGACTGCGCGCCCTGGACCTGGGCCTGGTTGGCGACAGCGGCGGCCGGGGCAGGGCTGGTTCCTGCGCCGCGACCCAACCAGAAGGCCAGGCCGAAGACGATGCAGGCCACCAGAACGCCCGCGCCGAGCAGCAGGGCGCGCATATCCAACCGTATCTGGACGGTGTCACCGGATGGACGCCGTTGGCTCATAGGCCATTTCCTTCCTTGCAGGTAATCGGGTAGAATACTTACAGCCTGTAAGACTTCACGTAGCTAAACGCTGTGGGGGGCAAAAAGATACGGTTGTGTGGCTGCGTATCTTTTCGCGCTTCAAAGCGTTATGCTTAACAGCCGGCTTGCCCTGTGTAAGGCCCGCCGATCCACCGTGGCCCACCTTTCAGCACCCGCCGCGCCGGAAGAGAGGCGAACGTGAGACAAGGGATTCAGAGTTTTAAGCTCGACCAACGCGGTCTGGCGCGTGTCTTCGGTGAGTTGGAAGCACGCATCATGGATGCCGTGTGGGCGATTGGCCCTGCGACCGTCCAGGACGTGTGCGACGAGCTGGGGCCGGAGCAGAATTACAAGACCGTCATGACGGTCATGAATCGCCTGGTAGAGAAGAACTTCCTGCTGCGCGAGCGCGACGCACGCGCTTTTGTCTACAGCGCCGCCGTCTCGCGCGACGCCTTCGTCCAGGATGTTTCCCGCCACGTGGTCGAGGGTCTGGTCCAGGACTTTGGGCCGGCCGCCATCGCCCAATTCCTGGCCGTCATGGACACTTCACCCGACACGCTGGCGGCGCTTCGCCGCCTCATCGAGAAGGGCGAAGCCGGAGATCACCAGCTATGATCGAGATTCGTTGGCGAGGGGGGCGACCGGGGGCCGATGGCCCCTTCTACGCCCTGCTGATTCTCGCCCTGGGGTTGCTGGCTGCCCTCCTCGGCTTCATCGCGCACCACTCGTCGGCTCTGGCGGCGCGAGCGGCGGATACCTGTCTCGCTGTGGTGGACAGTGTGGCGGCCATCCCGTCGGCGCTGCTCATCCCGTGGGCCGTCGTGAGTGTGATCGTCGGCTTCGCCGTCGTGGCCGCTGGTTGGCAGTATCTCGCAACGCGCGCCCTGCTCGCCAGGCTGCTGCGTCGCCGTGTCGACGCGCCCGAAGGGCTGGCGCGCGCTGTCGCGGCTGTCGGCCTGAGTGGGGTGGACCTGGTCGATGATGATCGCCCGTTTGCCTTTTGTTACGGCCTGCTTCGCCCCCGGGTGTGTCTCACAACGGCCCTGGTGAGCCTGCTCGCCCCCCATGAGTTGGAGGCGGTGCTGCGCCACGAGCGTCACCACCAGACCAGTCGCGACCCGCTCAAGATTCTCGTCAGCCGCTCGCTGGGTGTTGGTCTGTTCTTCCTGCCCGCGGCGCAAGACCTGTATGAGCGCTACCTGGTGGGCAAAGAAGTGGCCGCCGACGCCGAGGCGGCGGATGCTGTGCGGAGCGAGTTGCCCCTGGCGTCCGCCCTGCTCAAGCTGCTGTCCCACGGCGGAGCGACCTTGCCTTCGACCGTGGCCGCAATCGGCGCGTTCAACCTCACCGAAGAGCGGATTCAACGCATGCTGTGCGGCGCGCCGGTGGAACGCGCGCGGGTAGATGCCCGACGCCTGGCATTGAGCGGGCTGGTCATCGCCGTCATCTTTGCCGCGAGCTACCTTCCGCTGGCCGCGTCGAGCGCGCCCGCCAGCGACGAGTGTGGACAGATAACGAATCTCATTCCCTGACGCATCGCTAACGCGCCGCGACTGGCCCCGGCGGGCCACGGCGCGTTTTTGTTGCGTCAAAGTCTTACGGTGTGTAAGAATGTCTGGTAAATCAGCGGCGGGGGCCGTATCCCGGACACGGCAAGCGCGTTTATCTGGGTGGTTAGGTCTTACGCGGCGTAAGATAGCACGCGACTGAGGAGAACTCGATGCTGAAACGTTTGATTGTGGTGGTTGTGGCTCTGGTGGGCCTGACTCTGGCGGCTTGCCAGCCGTCGGCGAGCATGCCCCCCGCTCCGCCGGTCCCCTCGCCCTTGCCCCTCGGCGGGGCACAGACGGCCGCTACCCCCCAGGCGCCCTCGGCCGCATTGCCCGCTCCGCCGTCTGGGCCGACGACGACGCCCGACCCCAGCTTCATGCAAGGCTCGGAACAGGCGCGCGGCCAGGTCCCCGTTGCTCCCAAGTCGCCAAATAACCCTGAGAGCGAGATCAAGCCCACCAGTCAACCACCGGCCGTCCAGCCTGTTGGCGCGGCGGCTGTGTCCAAAGACCGCCTGGTCATGGTCCAGGGTGGCAAGGTCTGGATCGTCTCGGCGGATGGTAAGGATCGCCAGGCGCTGTTCGGCGACAACGTGCCTCAGCTGTGGTCGCCGCCCAAGGACCCGGGCCGCGCCTGGTTGTCGCCGACGGGCAAGTACGTGATGTTCCTGGCTGGTCCGCAGGCTGCGCCCTGGGTATCGGACATCCAGGGCAAGAACCCTCGTGCGTTGCTGGCGCAGGGCGTGCCGGTTGAAGGAGTCGCTTCGGACAAGGAGATAGACAAGCTCAGCCGCAAGCTCCTGGACCAGGAGGTAGCCTGGAGTCCCGATGAGAGTCAGGTCGCCTTCCTGGCCGCCCCCACCGGGCAGCCAGACCTGTTCGTGGCGAAGCTGCCCAACGGCCAGGCTGCGCCCATCACCAACGATCTTGCCACGCATAGCGAGCTTACCTGGTCGCCCAAGGGCGAGATGTTAGCCTTCAAGACGCGCGACGAGAACGGGGGACGCGAGCAGCTGTACGTCTTGCGCGGCAATCAGTTGATCGAGGTCCCGACTCAGACAATTGCGAAACTGGCCAACGAGGATGATCTCGGCGGCGTGGTCAACGTGACCTGGCTCGATGAC
Organism: uncultured Anaerolineales bacterium; assembly: GCA_964546245.1. Classification (GTDB taxonomy): domain Bacteria; phylum Chloroflexota; class Anaerolineae; order Epilineales; family JAHCIE01; genus JAHCIE01. The sequence continues at coordinate 4,736 of CAZJJF010000057.1, read as the reverse complement.
CGCCGCGTGGCCTTCACGCCCGTGGCATCGACTCTGGCCTCGCTAGGGTTGTGGGTGTTTGATACCGCCGACAACAGCGTGAAGCAGATCTACTCGGATGCGCTGACGTCTCCCAAGTATGACCCACAGACGCGCCGCTGGCTGTTCCTGACCGGTGACGGTAAGGGCGCGCTACGCATCCTCGACACAGGAACCTACCAGGTGAAGACTATCGTGCCCGAAGGCGTCGGCGGCCCCATCTGGACGCCCGATGGCAAGCGTATCGTGTACTCGAAGGACAATGGCACGACCTACGACATCCATATTGTGAACGACGATGGGAGCAACGACAAGACCCTGGCCCCGGATGTCATGCTGATCGGCGAGAACCCGCCGGAGCCAGGCCCCGCGGGCAAGCGCTACTTCTCACCCGATGGCCAGCGGCTCATCTACACGGCGGTCGGCTCTGATTACGGCAGTACCGGGGATAACCTCGAGAACTGGTGGAGCGTGCCCCTCGATGGTAGCCAGCCGGCCACGCCGATCACGGGGATGCCCCGCGTGTTCTACTTGCGTCAATTGGGCTTCTCGCCCGACGGCCAGTCCATCGGCTTTGTGGGTCTGCGCTACTCAGATCGAGCCACCCACATTTGGACGATCAGCCCTAATGGCGCCAATCTCAACAAGCTCGATGCCGAGGTGCGCTGGTATCGCTGGCTACCGCGAACGGCCCAGCCCTGATAACGGGCAGGCCTCGCGGCCCGTCGCCGCCGCCGCCTTTTTCGACGACTAACCGTGATCATACGCACTGAAGGAGTCAGGAGGAATCCCATGAGTGACAGTCCCAAGAGTCAGGTAGTTATCCGTCTCGACCAGCGCCTGTTCTACGCCATCATTGCCCTGGTTGGTATCGCGGCCCTGTTCATCGTTGGCCTGTACGTCGGCCGCCTCACGAGTGGCGGTAGTCGAGCCGCCGCCCCCGCAGCGGCGGTGGCCGCTGCGCAGCCCGGCGCCGCTCAGGTTCCCCAGCAGGGTGTCCAGGTGGCCCAGCCCGTGACGAGTCAGCAATTGGGCGGCGCGAATCCCTTCCAGCAGCCTGCTGGCAGCCCCGTACAAAGCAACGCTGAGCAGTTCGGCGCAGACCCGCGCGTCGCTGTCCCTGAGTTGAAGGCGAACAACTACACCTGGAACTTCGGCGATGTGAAGCCGGACCAGAAGGTGGAGAAGATTCTCAAGATTGAGAACAATGGCAAGAGCGAGTTGATCATCGACAACGTGACCGCGTCGTGCGGCTGCACGGCGGCGGTCGTGGCGTCAGATAAGGTCCCCGCCGGTGGGTCGACGGAGTTGCGCGTGGGCTACGATCCTCGCGTCAACAAGGATGCCGGCAAGTTCGTCTCGCGCAAGGTCCAGGTCAAGTACCACTTCGCCGATGATCCGAGCACGAGCAAGATGGGCGAGTTCAACGTGACCGCCAATGTGAGCAACTAGGACAGAGGGTGGTTGTCAGCAGACAGTCGTCAGAAGTCGATGAACCTTCACCCTTGGACTACTGACTACGCCCTCCCGGAGACCTGGACATGAGTAAGGCCAAGCAGACCGTCACACCCGCGACCCCCGCGCCGGGGCCGAAGCGCGAGGTGGTGCTGAATGTCAACAAGAACATGCTGTTCGCCCTCACCCTCGCCCTGGGCGCGGTTGTCATGCTCGGCGCGGGCTTTCTGGTAGGCAATGCGCTGTTCCGCCCGCGCAACGTGGACCCGCAGGCGGCGGCCGCCGCCGCCGTGGGCCAGGTGGCGGGGCAAGCGGCCGGTGCCCCTAACGCCTCTGGATTGCCTTCCGGCGTTCAGGTCGTCCCGCGCCAGATCGATCCAAATGCCCTGCATCCCAATCTTGAAGGCTTTGTCGCCGTGTCGGCGGCCGAGGTTCCCATCGCCGAGGGCGCGCCCCGTATTCAGGTGCGCGGCGTCGATGAGAAGGGGACGCTAGATATGGGCACGATCCAGCCGGGCGAGCAGCGTGAGTACACCTTTGAGCTGGCGAATATCGGCAAGGGCGACCTGGTGATCAATCAGATGTATACTTCGTGTGGTTGCACATTGGCGAGCTTCGCTGGTCATAAGGTCACAGACGCGCCCTTTGACCCGCCTGTGATCGTCAAGCCCGGTGAATCGCTACCGCTAGTCATTCAGTATGACACGGCTGTTAACCAGGACAAGGGCCGCGTCGACAAGTTCGTGCAGGTGTTCTCGAACGACCCGACGGCGAAGGACATCAAGGAAGCATTTCGTGAGACGCGGTTCCGTATGACAGGTATCGTTGGTAAGGAAGATTGAGGCGGGCGCGGCAGCGCGGGGTTTGGAGGAGGCAGTTATGCCGAAGTGGATTAGCGTCGAGGTTCGCGATAGTAGTGACGGAAAGGATGCCAAAGGCTCCGGCGCGCCGCCGCCGCCCCCATCGTCGGATGACAACTCTTCGTCAGGCAACACCAGCGCGTGGATGGCTAGCATCATCGTCACCCTGCTCATCCTGGTGGTTGCGGGTGGAATATGGTACTTTGGTATCCGGCCCAGTCAGGCACGGCCGGCGACGGTCGGTGCGGTAGCGCCCGCGGCCAGCGCGCCAGGGGCGGCCTCCGGCGCGGCGCTGCCCAACGCACCCGCGGCCTTGCCCTCGGCGCCAGGCTCACCCGCGCCGCTGGACGATCTGCCGGCAGTGATAGCGACAGTCAACGGTGAGTCGATTACCCGTGAGCAGTTGACGAACCTGATTCGCATCAATCAGGCGCTCTACCCGGTCATGAATGGATCCGACGTCACGCTGGACGCTGCCTCGCTGCAGAACCTACGCGCCTCGCTGCTCGACCAGATGGTGAACAACCGCCTGGAACAGGCAGCGGCGCGCAAGGAAGGCATTGCCGTCACGGAGGCGGATGTCGAGGCGGAGTTTGCGACCTTCAAGAACACTTACCGCGTCGACGATGGACGCCTGGAGGCTGCCCTCGCCCGGTTCAACCTGACGAGCGCGGATTTCAAGACGTGGCTGCGCGACTCGGCGCTGGTCAATCGTTTCTGGGCACAGAAAGGGCAGCAGTCGGCGCAGGCGGGCCAGTCCATCAATCGCCAGAGCTGGATCAACGACCAGCTGGTCACGGCCGACGTGCAGATCATGATGCCCGGCGCGGCTAACAATGCGCCGTTGAAGGTCGGTGAAGCGCCGCCCAATTTCAGCCTCAAGGACCTGGACGGCAAGACGTGGACGCTGAGTGAGTTGAAGGGCAAGCCGGTGGTGGTGAACTTCTGGGCGACGTGGTGCGCTCCGTGCAAGTTCGAGATGCCTCATTTCCAGACCGCCTACCAGAAGTACAAGGATTCGGGGTTGGTTGTCCTGGCGGTCGACATCAAGACCGACAATGGCGAGCCAGCCGTGCGCAAGTTCGTTCAGGATTACGGCATCACGTTCCCCACGCCCTTCGACACAACGGGCGATATCGAGGCAGCGTACCGCGTCAAGGCCTATCCAACGACCTACTTTGTGGGCCGCGACGGCAAGCTCAAGGAAGTGAAGCGCGGCGCGATCATCTCTGAGGATCAGCTCCAGGCCTCCCTCGACAAGATCCTGGCCCAGTAGGTGGCGTATGGCGCCGCCGCGCCGCCTCTTCTCGGCCCGCGTGGCCGTCGGCATCCTGCTAGTGCTTGCCCTGGGCCTGGCCCTTGCGCCCGGATCGGTGTTGCTCAAGGTGCGGGCGCTGGGGTTCGGCCTCGATCCCCAACGCCCGCACCATTCGTTTTTTCTGGCGGGCGAGCCGATGCCGATTGAGGCGCGCAAGGTGGGCATCTACGGCGGCTTTGCCCTGGCGGCGGCCTGGCTGGCCTGGCGGCAACCACGGGCGGCGCGGCTGAAAAGTGCGGCTGTGTATGCGGTCGCGCTGGCGGGCATCGGTCTCATGGCCGCCGACGGCATGAACGCCCTGTTCTTTGACCTGGGGCTGCCCCACCTATACGCGCCCCGCCTTGATCTGCGGGTACTGACGGGACTGGCGGCGGGCCTCGGCATGGCTGCCCTGTTGTGGCCGGTGTGGGCACAGGCCGCCTGGCGCGCGCCGCAGGGATTGATTGGGTTGCCCGATTTCGCTGTGCCCGCTGCGCTCGGGGTCATGGCTATAGCGGGCCTCATCGCCGGCCAGGCGTGGCTCATGGTCCCTGTGTCGCTGGTGGCGACAGCGGGTCTGCTGACCGTGGTAGCGCTGCTGAATGGTGTGCTGCTGCTGGTGATTCTGCGCCGCGAGGCGACCGCCGACGGTTGGCGCGACCTGCTGGACGCGGCGACACTGGCCCTGGTATTGGCCGCTGGGGAGCTTCTGGCGCTGGCCGCGCTGCGCTACGCGCTTATCGGTACGACGCCCCTGCCGTAGCTGACCTCGCGCATGAGGCGCAACGTGGCCCGTAGCTCGCTAAAGTCGTTCGCGTTGCTCAGGACGAGGCGAATACGTGGCGGAAGCAGGCATCCAGCGGTCGCCGGGCTGCGTAGTTATGAAGGGAATGTGACCAAATTACGACTGGCCATTCATTGACAAGGTTGGCCCGCCCTCACTATAATTAGGGTGGTTTGGAGATTAGAGATTGGAGAGTGGCCCCCTTCATCTCCAGCCTCCGATCTCCAATCGTTTTTTGCGCGAGGAGACAACCATGGCGCCTTTCCGTTTTCTCATCGGCGGCCTCGTTATCGTCGCCGCCATTGCCTTCCTGAGCATTCGC
>CAZJJF010000056.1:3864-14567 GCA_964546245.1 uncultured Anaerolineales bacterium | reverse complement strand
ACCTGCCTTTGACCATCCTCTCTACTGGTCTAGACCGGACTTTGAAAAAGCCCTGCGACTGATCCTCCTATCCACCACTCGAATGACCACCGCCTGGGCGGCGCTGCCCAGGCGGTGGAAGGTACTGCCGAAGTGGGCCGAGACCCCGCGCCCCTACCGCGCGATGTCCCAACGGAAGTCGCGGAACGCCACCCCGAAGGCGCTGAAGTTGCTGCGCCCCAGCGTAAACGACGTTGGCCCGCTGCTGCACGAGGTCAGGCTCGACCCCTGCTGCGCCACCCACGGCGGCGCGTTCGGCGCGCTCACCGCCAGAGTCACCGTCGCCCCCGGCGGTAGCGTGATGGCCGCCAAAGCCGCATTGCCCTGAGCATCAACGATCAGCTTGCGGGTGCTGCCATCCGGCAGGCTGGCCGTGATCTCCGTGCCCGTCAGCGGCGTGTCCGTACCCGCGTTGAAGAACGTATCGCAGCGCAGGTCGATAAACGCGCGTAGCTGGACGACGCCATTGCACAGCGCCTGCGGGTTGCGCGGGTCACAGACATAGGCCGCGACGTTCACCGTCGTCGTCGCCACCGCCGTGTGTCCCAGCGCGTCCGTCACCTCCACGCGCACGACCTTCGGCCCCGCCGCCTTGAAAGTGTGCTGAACTGACGCCGTCGTCGTGGTCTGGATGGGCGAGCCATCGCCGAAGTCCCAGCGGTACTGGGTGATAGCCGCCCCGGCGCTGGAGGTCGCCTGCGCCGTCAGAGTTGTCGGCGCGTACTGATTGGCGGCGCCAGCCGACACGCTCGCGCTCAGCGTGTCCAGCAACCAGTTGGTCGCACGTCGCGACACATCCAGGCGCGTTGCCGTATCGGTGATACCTTCGAGGCCGAAACCCATCGATACCGCCCGATACAGATACTTCTGGCGCATCTCGGCCAGCGACGGCGACGACGAACGTCCCCAAGCGATATTCGTGTCAGCCGAGACGCTCGCCTCCAGCGGATGGAACAGAGGCGTCATCGTCTCCGGCGCCATCACCGAGTCGCTGTCCGTCATGGCCTTCGTCGCCTCGATAGACAACTGGTTGCCCTGGCTGAGATCCAGTTGCAGGCCAGCCATTGGACCCAGGCCCTGAGCCGTGGGGTTAGGCGTTGGGCCATTGCCATAGACGTCGCCCGTGATGTAAGTCAGCCCCAGATAGCCGTGATAGAGACGGCTACGCCCCCAACTGGGCGAGGCATTGCTGTTCGAGTCGGTCGTCTCCGCTACATTCTGGCCGACCGCCATCCAGCGCCCGCCGCCGTCTAGCCACTCCATAAGCCGGTCGTGATCGGTCTCAGAGAAGCCACTGGTATTGAAGCTGTCGTTAGCGCCCATGAACACCAGAACAGCCTTGTAGTTGTACAGGTCATACAGCCCAGGGAACGCATTCTCGCCAATATCCAGATACGTGTAGGTCAGCCCTAGCGAGTCCAGCGTCGAGGTGTATACCCCTGACACATTGGGCAGATCCTCGCTCACCGACGAGCCATCGTCGTCGATCAGCAAGATATCTTTCGCTGCCACCTGGGGCACGACGCGCAGCCAGACGGGGATGTGCAGTTGCTCGCCGGTCGCGCCATTGGTCAGCCGAAGCTCACCCTCATAGTCGCCTGACGCAGCATCACTGGTCGTGCTCAACGTGACACTTAGGGTTGCCGATCCGTTGGCCGGCACAGACAGGGATGTTGTCACCACACCGACCCCGAACGCGGGGTCTGACGTCGTCGCCGCCAGGGACCACGTGCTGGCCGCCCCGCTCACATCCTGGGCGTTCACCACGAAGCGACGAGACGCACCCGCCGCCACACGCCCCCCGCTCAGGCTCGGCTGGTCGAAGACCAGGCCGGGCGTGCCCGCGCGGGTCAAATCGATACGACCCGCCCCCCGGTCGAGTACGCCGGCTGGCGAGCCGTCAACGTTGACGACCCCTTCGGTCTTGGCCGTGCTCATCAAAGCCGACTTGATCTGCCACGGCCTCCATGTCGGGTGCAACTGACGCAGTAGCGCGACGCTGCCCGCGACATGAGGGGCAGCCATACTGGTCCCGGAGACCTGGCCGAAGCCCGTGAACTCCTGGCCCGACGGTCCATATCCCGACGACAGAATATTGACGCCCGGCGCGACCACATCCGGCTTGATCCAGCCATCGGGCGCGGGGCCGCGAGAACTGAAACCGGCCATCTCGTCAGGTCGGTTCGGCGTCACCCGGCCACTGGGATCGATCTGGACAGTCGCCGTCCCAGGGTTGGTGTTGTAGAACGTAGTCATGTCCACGCCCATGGAATATCCAACTGAGGCCGACGGGATAGTAACCTCGTCCGCGTGGGCCCCCGCGGCCATGGTGATGGTACCCTCACCACCGGCGGCGTTGTTGTAGATAATCACGCCGACGGCGCCGGCTTGCTGGGCGTTCCACACCTTCAGGCTGAAGTTGCACGCCCCGCGCTGGATGAGCGCCATCTTGCCGGTCAGCGAGCCGGCCGGAAGGGTTGAGCTAGGGTCGCCGCAGGCAAGGGTCGAGCCGCTCGTATCTACCTTCCCTACGGGCACATAAGCTATCGGACCCACACGCGCGGTAATCGCGGGCCCGAACTGGGCTTGCCCGTAGGGCTTGCCTGTCAGATTCCCCGGCACCGGAGCGGGCGCGACCACATCGACGAAGCCACTGGTGATGGATGACGGCTTGGTAGACGCACCCACGGCGATAACCTTGTTGGAGACGGCCGGCTGGCCCACCGTCTGAGGGTTCGGGCCATCGTTGCCGTTGGAGAACACGGGCACCACGCCCGCGTCCCAGGCCGCCTCAAGAGCCTGAACCTGTGGGTCGGGCCAGGCGAGAGTGTTGTTGTAGGTCGAGCCTAGCGAGCCGTTGATCACATCCGCGCCGTCACGCACGGCATCCTCGACCGCCCGCGCCACCTCACCCACGAAGCCGTTGCCATTCAGGAATGGGTCGGGGTTGGTGCTGGGATAGAACACGCGGTAGTTCATCAGGTAGGCGCGCGGTGCGACGCCCGAAATTGTCTCCGTCACGCCGGCCGTCGTCGCCTGTGTCCCGGCGTTGCAGGCGATGGTGCCAGCCGTGTGGGTGCCGTGAGGTGTTGCCGCCGGCGTGCCCGGAATGGGCGTATCTTCGCCTGGCGCGGGTGGGTCGAAGGAGCGGAAATAGGTCCGGGCGACAATGACCTTGGCGTTGGTAAAGCGCGCATCGCCCTTGGGATAGCCAGCCGGCATCGTATAACCAGCGCCATCGAAGCACTTGTTGCCTGCATACTGGCCGTTAGCATCGTACTTCACGTAGATACCACCGTCGATGACGGCAACCTTGACGCCCTCGCCGGCCCGATCCTGGCCGCCCAGCTTGGCCCACAGGTCGGGCGCGCCGATCCACGGCAGGCTGGAGAACATGTGAAGATAGACCGGAACATCCGGCGTGACAGCCTTTACGCTAGACATCTGGCGTACTGCGCTGGCCTGCTCCGGCGACATCTGAACCGCCATGCCGTTCAGCACGACCTGATAGGTCAGATCAACCTTCGCCCCTGGCGCAACCTTGAGCAGGTCGTTGGTGAACGCCTTCTGGCGCGCCTCCAGGTAACTGATGTAGGCCTTGGTGTTGGCGCTGTCGACGTTCAGCTTGGTCTCGCCGGTGGCCTGGATGGCCGTCGCCTTGAAGTTGCCAATACCGCCCTTGTACTTAGCCGCGGGCGGGTCCTTGAGCTGGACAATCCAGCGCTTGGCCTGGTACGTCGCCAGGTCGATCTGCGGTCGAGATGCCGGTGTTGGCGCGGTCGGCTCCTCATCGCCGACACTTGCCCCCGGCGTCGGTGGCTGTGCCGTTGCCGTCGCCGCTACCCCCAGCAGTAGCGCCAGCACAACCAGCAGCCCGAGCCAACGGAATGAGCGTAGCCGCATGGTATTACCCCCTTCTCGCGAGTCCCAACGTCCCCCATTGGACGCTACGGCAGATTATACCTGGCAGAACAGCAGGGTCAAACACGTCAACCGGAAGTTGCACGCTGCCCTGCTTTGCCTACAATCCAGGTATATGTCACTACCAACCCTCACCCTGCTCGGCATCCCCCTCGCCTGTAACCCCCGCACCGGCGGCATGGCTGACGGCCCGGCCGCCCTGCGTCGCGCCGGCCTCAGCCAGCGTCTCACCGCCCTCGGCGCTATCGATGGCGGCGACGCCCTGCCCCGCACCGTCAGCGGCCAGGACCAGGCGGCCCTGCAAGCCGCCCTGCGCGCCGCCGCGTCCGTCGTTGGCCGGGTGACGCCGCCCTTCCTCTTCATCGGCGGTGACTGCACCATCGCCTGCGCCACCCTGCCCGCCCTGCACGCCCACCAGCCCGCCCTGGTCTGGATCGACGCCCACGGCGATTTCAACACCCCGGCCACCACCCCCTCCGGCTATTGGCCCGGCATGCCCCTGGCCCAGGTCGCCGGCCTGGATACACCCCTCGGCCCATCGCCCGCCCCCGTGCCCGGCCCCCGCATCGCCCTCGTCGGCGCGCGCGACCTCGACCCCGGCGAGGCCGAGAACGCCCTGACCCTGGGCGCGACCGTGCTACGCGGTGGCCCGCCCGACCTGGCCGCCCTGCCTCCCGCCGTCACCCAGCGCCCTGTCGTCGTCCATCTCGACCTGGATGTCCTCGACCCGTCGGCCATGCCCGCCGTCAACTTCGTCACCCCCGGCGGCTGGAGCGCCGACGAATTGGTCCACTGGCTCACCGCCCTCGGCCAGCGAGCCAACATCATCGGCCTGGAAGTGACCGCCTTCGACCCCACCCGTGACCCCGATGGGCAGGTCGCTCATCGCCTGATCGAGCTACTGGCGCGGCTCGTCCCAGGGCTGTCCAACCCGAGCGCCCCATGAGCGAGTGGCGGCCCGACCACCCCATCTACGTTGACACCCCGGCCATCCTGGCTAACGCCGTCACCGCCTGGCAGGCGGCGCCCGCCCTGGCCGTCGACACCGAGGCCAACAGCCTCCACTCCTACACCGAGCGCACCTCCCTCATCCAGGTCTCGACACGCGACCAGGACTACATCGTCGATCCCATCGCCTTGACTGACCTCGACGCCTTCGGCGCGCTGCTAGCCGACCCGACCATCGAAAAAGTCCTCCACGCCGCCGAGAACGACATCCTGGCCCTCAAGCGCGACTACGGCTTCGCCGCCCACAACGTCTTCGACACCATGCTCGCCAGTCGCATTCTGGGGCTGCCCCGCGTCGGCCTCGGCGACCTGATTCGCGAAAACTTCGGCGTCAGCCTCGATAAGCGCATGCAGCGCTACGACTGGAGCACCCGCCCCCTCGACCCCGCTGCCCTGGCCTACGCCACCGAGGACACCCACTATCTGCTCGACCTGCGCGACCGCCTCTACCAACAACTAGTAGCGGCCGACCGCTGGGAGGAAGCGCGTCAAGAGTTCGAGCGCCTGGGCCGCGCCGAGCCAGTCCAGCGCGTCTTCGACCCCGACGCCTTCTGGCGCGTCAAGGGCGCCCACGACATCCTGCCCCGCGAGCGCGCCGTCTTGCGCGAACTGTATCGCTTCCGCGACGACCAGGCCCGCCAGCTCGATCGCCCCCCCTTCAAGGTTCTCGCCGACGCCTCCCTCGTCGAGCTAAGCCGCGCGCAACCCCAATCCAGCGACGATCTGCGTCGCCTCACGCACCTCAGCCGCTACCAGGCGCGCAAATACGGGCCAGCCATCCTGGCCGCCGTCAGGGCCGGCCAGGGCGCGCCCATCCCCTACCGCCCCCGCGACAACGACCGCCCCGATGACGCCACACTGGAACGCTTCGAGGCGCTCCGTGCCTGGCGCAAGGCCACCGCCGCCGAGCGCGGCATCGAGCCTGACGTGCTCCTCTCCAACGCCGCCTTGTGGACCCTCGCGCGCCGCCTGCCCGCGACGGTCGACGAAATCGCCGCCCACGACATCATGACCGACTACAAGCTGCGTCGCTACGGCGAGTCGCTGCTGGCCCTCCTGCACACTGCCCCCAACGAACAGACGCCCCCGGCGCCCGGCGCGCCCAATTGAAACACGGCGCGGCTCCCCACCCGGCGCATCCGGCCACCAACAACACCCTGCCCCTGGACGCAACACAGCCCAGGCGACGAAGCCGCATCAGCGACTCCAGCCTGGGCTGCCCTTCGCAGTAGAGCCGCGACACGTCGCGGCCCTACCAGCAATTTCAGAAATGTCTAGCGCGGTCGGCGGCGTTGCGGACGATCGGCCGGTATGGGTACAGGTACAGGGCGCGGCGCAGGGCGAAATAGTTGTTCCAGGGCTTCCAAGAGACGCTTCAACATCAGACCGGATCCCCTTTCTACGCTACACCCTACTAGATGCGGCAGCAGCGGCCAGTCATACCCCGCGTATCCCTGTCTTTAGCAAGTCGCAGACCATCAGCGCCATGGACCGGAAGTATACGTCCCCGCCTCGAAATGTGGCAAATCCCCCCACGCGGCCGGTAACGGCTGGTCGCCTCACATGGCCCCTCGGCCACTGCCGTTGCCTCGCAGCAGCCGTAGCGGCCGGCTCTGCTGATAGAGCGCCAGCAGCCGCTCGGCCAGCCGCTGTGGGTCGTGGCGCGTCGGCCGCCCCAGGTCTAGCACGTCCACCGCCACCAACGGCACGCCATACATCTCAGCCGCCATTTCCGGCCCTACCTGGGTGACACCCCACGCGGCGGGCAACTCAACCAGATGATTGTTGACCAGCACATAGTCGAAAGGTAGCCCCCCCACGTGGCGCTGAATCGCAGCCAGATAATCCTTGAGGGTATAACCGTCCGTCTCCCCCGGCTGACTGGCGACGTTGGTCACATACACCCGTAGCGCGCCCGTGGTGCGCAAGGCTTCGGTCAGCTCCGGGACCAACAGGTTGGGCAGCACACTGGTATACAGACTGCCCGGCCCGATCACCACCAGATCGGCATCGTGGATAGCCTCCAGCGCCTCAGGATAGGCCGACGGCGCGGCCGGCCCAAGAAACACCCGCTCGATGGCTGCCCCGCCGTGGGGCAAGGCCGATTCGCCGTGCACCACCTCCGCGTTGACCAGCTCCGCCGACAACGTAACATCCATCAGCGTCGCCGGCAAGATGCGCCCCCGCACATTCAGGACGCGGCTGGACTCGCGCAGCCCCTCCTCGAACGAGCCGGTGATACGCTGCATCGCCACCAGCAGCAGATTGCCAAAGGCATGCCCCCCCAGTGAGGCCCCTTCCTGAAAGCGGTACTCCAACAGTTGCGCCATCAGCGGCTCCGCCTCCGCGAGCGCCGCGATGCACTGGCGAAAGTCCCCCGGCGGCGGGACGCCCAGTTGCTGGCGTAGCTGGCCGCTACTGCCCCCATCATCGGCCACCGTGACGATGGCCGTCAGGTTGGACGTGTATATCTTGAGGCCCCGCAGCAGCGTAGACAGGCCCGTGCCACCACCGATGGCGACAATGCGCGGCCCGCGCTCCGTACGCCGACGGTGCAGCGCATCGACGATGGGCGTGCCCGACGCCGAGCGCGCCGCCGCCGACAGCAGCGAGCGGTTGAGGCCAATCAGGCCACCCACCACGCACGCACTGCCCAGCAAGGCGAACAGAACAGCGCGGCCGCCCCGTGGCACGAATTGCAGCGTCAGATAGTAGAAGAGCTCAGGGACCGTCAGGGTGCGATACAGATCGACGAGGGAGTAGGCCAGGCCCAGGGCGAGCAGCGTGATGCCCACTCCCAAGAGAACCAGCCAGCGCTTTACACGTAACCCAGGCGTCAGCCATTTTTGCAGGTCCATAGCGGTGAGAGGGAGAGACTGGGGATTGAAGTGCCACACCTCAATCGCTAATTCCTAATCTCCAATCTCTCTATCATCCTTGCAGGTAGTCGCGCAACTTCCGGCTTCGCACCGGGTGGCGCAACTTACGGAGGGCCTTGGTCTCAATCTGGCGCACGCGCTCGCGAGTTACGCCGAAGGCCTGGCCCACTTCTTCCAGCGTGCGCGGCTGCCCATCTACCAGCCCGAAACGCAGCTCGATGACCTGCCGCTCCCGCGACTCCAGCGTCTCCAGCAGCACTTCCATCTGCTCCTTCAACATCTGCTGCGAAGCCGAGTCGCTGGGCATGGGCGTAATATCGTCGGGCACAAAGTCGCCCAACTCGCTGCTGCTGTCGTCGTCGGAGTTGCCCACCGGCTCATCCAGGGAGCGCGTCTCCTGGGCCATGCGGATGATCTTCTTTACCTTCGCCGTCGCCAGCTTGACCTTACGGTCTAGATCGACCGGCAGGCGCTCGCCGCGCGCCATAAAGGCATCCACCTCTTCGCGCTCCTCAATAGCCAGGAGGCCCATTTCCAGGGCTACCTCTTCCATGCTCGGATCACGCCCCAACTCCACCGTGAGCTTGCGCGAGACGCGGTAATACTTATTGATGGTCTCGACCATGTGCGCCGGCACCCGAATGATGCGCGCCTGGTCGGCCAGCGCGCGGCTGATGGCCTGGCGAATCCACCACGTCGCGTAGGTGCTGAACTTGAAACCCAACTCAGGGTTGAACTTCTCGGCCGCGCGCAACAGACCCAGCGTGCCTTCCTGGATAAGGTCAGACAGGGAAATGCCGCGACCAACGAATTTCTTGGCGATACTGACGACCAGCCGCAGATTGGCCTCAGCCAGCCGCGACTTGGCGTTCTCCCCACGCTCGATGAGGCGGCGCAATTCCACCTCATCGATGCTGCTGGCCGCCGCGCGCAGCTTCTCCCGCGCCTCCTCACCCGCCAGTATCATATAGGCCAGCGTGCGCTCTTCCTCAGCCGTCAGCAGCGCCACGCGACCAATGTCCCGCAGATACATCCGAACAGGGTCGTCGCCGCCGTGATCGAGATCGATGTGGGGCTCCGGCTCCTCCGGCTCGCGAACCAGCTCGGCCAGAACTTCGGGCGAGGGCTCCTCGTCGTCGTTGATCTCCACCCCTAGCTCGGCCAACTGTGCGCGAAGGCTCTCCAGACGCTCAATACGGCGCTCGCCCTTGGGCAAAGCGTCGCGCACATCGCGTATGGAGATAGGCAGCCCCGCATCGATTCTCTCTTGAATCTTGCGCGGCAATGGCGCTGCCCCTGTCGTGGGCGGTTCCGGCCCAGGCTCGGAACCCCCCGATGTTGCTGGGCTGGGGTCCAGACCTGTAGGTCGCCTAGGCGGCTTCCGACCTGCCATCCATCATCTCCTACCGTACTGGGGCGACGTTTCGTTGCGCCTGAAACAGAGCGCGACGTATCCGCTCCAACTCAATCGACACGTGCTGTACCCGCACCTCATAGCGCGACGCAGACACCTGGTCCGCCTCATTCCGCGCATCCGCCAATAGAAAACCCAACTGCGCCAATTCCTGCTTCCGCTGTTGCTCACGCACGCGGAGCAGCGTCAGGAGCGTTTCGCGAACCACCGCATCCTCTGCGACAGGTGGGCGTCGGCTGACTCCCTCGCGAATGCGCGCCACGTGCTCGGCCAGCACGTCGGCCGCGGCGGTCCCACTTGTCAGCGCCGCCAGCGCCGCCTGATTGTCGGCCGCCGTAAAGTCCGCCTCGCCCAACGGCACGAGACCCTGCTCTCCCAGCGCCACCTGCACGTCCGCCAGGGTTGACGGCGACTGCATCAATAGCCCCAGCACGTACTCCTCCAGGCCGAAGTCGCGCCCCGCACCCCAGTCGGGCCGGGGCGTCGGCGCAGCCGGCGCTCCCGCGCGGGGCGTGGGTGGGCGCGACAGGCCGGGTCGCCCAAGCGCCTGGAACCGCTGCGTCAACTGCCGCTCATCGACCCGCGTCAGCCGCGCCAGCCACTGCAAATAGTGAGCCTGCTCGACCGGGCTGTCCAACTCGTCGCGGATGACTTCCAGCAGCCGCGCCGCCGCCTCCTCCTTGCCCGTTGGCGTCGTCAGGTCCAGGTCGGCCACCAGCGCGCTGAAGTAGTAGTCAGGCGCGGGCTTGCTGGCCGTGACGCGCCGCTCCCACTCGGCCGGGTTCTGCTTGACCAGATCATCGGGATCCAGCCCTTCAGGCAGAACCGAGATGCGCACCTCGACCGTGCGCTTCTCCACCGTATTGAGCCGTCCGCCGGGGCCTGGCATGCGCCGTTTCGCCGTCGCCACGGCGCGCGACACCACCTGGAGGCCGCGTAGTGTCGCCGCATTACCCGCGCTGTCGGCGTCGAGGGCCAACACCAGAGTCGGCGCGTGGCGCGCCGCCAGAGCCACCTGATGCTCGGTCAGGGCCGTGCCCAGCGAGGCTACGACATTCTGAAAGCCGCGCTGATGCAGGCTCACCACATCCATGTAGCCCTCGACGACGACAGCCATACCGCTCCGCCGCATCGCATCCTTCGCCAGGTCGAGACCGTACAGGCAGTGCCCCTTGTCGAAAATAGGCGTCTGGGGCGAGTTAAGGTACTTGGGTGTCGCATCGCCCAACGTGCGCCCCCCGAAGCCGATGACCCGGCCGCGCTCATCCCGAATCGGAAAGATCAGCCGACCCCGAAAGCGGTCATAGTGGCCCCCTTCGGGCGGTCCCTCGCGGGCAATCGCCAACCCGGCCGCCGCCATATCACTGGCGGAGAAGCCGCGACCCTGCAAGGCCGTCAGCAGCGCGTCCCAACTATCCAGCGCGTAGCCCAGTTGGAAACGG
>CAZJJF010000056.1:0-3854 GCA_964546245.1 uncultured Anaerolineales bacterium | reverse complement strand
CGTCGTGTCATCCACCTGGCGGCGCTCTAGGTGGGCGCGCGCCGCCCCCGCCGCCGGCGAATTGAGCAGCTGGTTGTAAAAGAGTTGCGCCGCCGCGGCGTGGATGTCGTACATCCGCTGCCGCGCCTCGTCCTCCGCCTGATCGGCGCTCGTTCGTGGCCGAACATCGACGCCCGCACGCTCACCGAGCATGCGCAGCGCCTCCGGGAAATCCACATTCTCCACGCGCTGCATGAACGAAAAGATATCGCCGCCTGTCCCGCACGCACCGAAGCAATGCCACGTCTGGCGATCCGGGTTGACGACGAACGATGGCGTCTTTTCACTATGGAAGGGGCACAGCCCCTTGTACGTGCGCCCCGCCTTCTTCAACGGCACGTACGCCCCTACCACATCCACGATGTCGAGGCGCGCCTTGATCTCATCGACAACACTCATATGTCGCCACCAGTCGTCAGCGAGTAGCCACCAGGGGCGGATGGAGGGGGGCGCGAGGGGCGACAACTTGATGCTGCAAAGCGTGGAGGCATGCGGCAGCACAACAGGCGCGGATGGGTCGATAAGCCTCGAAAGTTTAGCACGTTCTCATGTGGCATGCAAAAGCGCAATCGACACAACCGCCGCCCATTGGACGATGACTCGCGACGCCAGGGCGTCAGAAGGCCGGTTCCCAGAGGCGAGAGAGGTCAAGGCTGAAGCCGGGCAGGACGGGGTCGCCGCTGAGGTGGGTAGCGGCGTCGATGGTTTCCCTGGGCGTGTCGGGGCGGTAGACGTACACGCGGCGCGCGTCGGGGTCGATCAGCCAGCCGAGACGCGCGCCATTGGCGATGTACTCGGCGAGCTTGTCGTGGAGAGCGTCCAGCGCGTCGGAAGGGGAGCGCAATTCGGCGACGAAATCGGGGCACAGCGGCAGAAAGCGTTCCTTCTGGGCGTTGGTCAGCCGCGCCAGGCGCGACCTCAGCACCCAGGCCGCGTCGGGGGATAGCGTCGCCCCATTAGGGAGGATGAAACCGCCGGAGGAGTCGAAGGCGACACCGGAGCCTTCCGAGAGCGCCCATTGACGTAGTTGCATGGTGAGATCGGCGTTGCAGTCGCTGCTGCGGCCCCCGGCAGGTGGCATGACGACGATGTCTCCTTCGACCGTGCGCTCCAGGCGCAGGTCGCGGTTCTGCTGGCAGAGATGGAAGAACTGCTCGTCCGACAGGTGAACACCCGGCTCGAAGCGCAGGATGATGCCCTGCGCCACGGTCCGCTCCTTAGGTTGCGCTGCCATCGTGCTACCGCCTCCTCAATCTCCTCGAGGGTATCTGCGCTAAGGATACGCCGTTCCGACGGCGCGTCAACGGACCGCCCCTACGTCGGCTGGGCGGTTGGCGCTGCCTCACCTCTGACCTCCGACCTCCGACCTCCGACCTCTGGCCTCTTATTTTCCCACGGCCGCGCCTGTTCCAACTGCCCGGCCAGGCGAAACAGCGTCGCCTCATCGCCGAAGCGACCGACGAACTGCATGCCAATGGGCAGACCCTCGGCGTTCCAGTGGAGCGGGACAGACATGGCGGGCTGGCCGGTGACGTTGAACAGGGGTGTGTAGGGGATGAACTCGAAGGTCTGTTTCGCCAGGGGCTTGATCACACCCAGGGCATTCAGCAGCGCGCCCGCATTGGTGCGCCCCACCGCCTGCAGGGCGCGGCGCTGGGCAGGCGTCGGCTGCAACGCGCCAATCAGAGGCGGGGGCGTGCCCAGGGTCGGCGTCAGCAGCACGTCGAAACGCTCGAAGAAGCGCGCCACCTCACGGCTTTCGAGTTGCAGCATGCGCCGCGCGCTGGCATAAGCGGCTGCGCTCATGGCGCGGCCCAACATACCCAACGCCCACGTCGACGGCTCGAAGTCGGCCGCCGTCGGCTTGCGGCCCAGGATGCGCCCCACCGTCTGAATCTCCGACGCCGTCTCGGCGGCGATGATCGTCATGAAGGCGACGGCCTCAGCCTCGCCATCGATGGCGGGCACGGCCTCGACGAGGTCGTGGCCCAGGCTTTGCAGCAGGCGCAGTGTGGCTCCCAGCCCGGCTACGTTATCGGGGTGAGCCTGCCCACCCCACAGTGGCCGGGTCGTGAAGGCGATGCGCAGCCGGCCGGGCGGCGTGGTCACCTCAGCCAGGAAGGGCCGCGCCTGGGCGGGGCAGGCATACGGCGCGCCCACCTCCGCGCCGCTAATGGCATCGAGCATGGCCGCGCTGTCGCGCACCGAGCGCGTCACGACATGCTCGATGGCGAAGCCGCTCCACACCTCACCCATATCGGGGCCGGTGGGCGTGCGGCCCCGCGTCGGCTTGAGGCCAAACACGCCGCAGCACGAGGCGGGGATCCGAATCGACCCTCCGCCGTCGCCGCCGCTGGCGATGGGCACGATGCCCGCCGCCACCGCCGCCGCCGAGCCGCCGCTCGACCCGCCCGCCGTGCGCCGCACGTCCCAGGGATTGCGGGTGGGGCCGAAGGCCTCCGGCTCGGTGAAGGGCGTCAGCCCGAACTCCGGCGTGTTGGTCTTGCCAAAGATGACGACACCCGACGCCTTGAAACGGCGCACCAGCTCGCTATCGTTGGGCCAGGCGACGCCTCGCAGCGCCTTCGTGCCCTGGCTCGTCGGGTGGCCAGCGACGGTGGAAAGCAGGTCCTTGAGCAGGAACGGTACACCCGTAAAGGGACCGTCGGGCAGCGGCCTGGCGGCCGTCGCGCGGGCCGGCTCGTCCATACGGTAGATGATGGCGTTGAGGGCCGGGTTGAGCCGGTCAGCGCGGGCGATGGCCTCCTCGAGTAGCTCGGCCGGCGTCACCTGCCGCGTTCGTACCAGCTCAGCCAGACCCAGGGCATCGTAGTTGTCGTAGTCGGGGAAGCCGGACATGGCGATATACCTCCATATGTGGCCTACTCCAAGTATAGCCCCCGCAGCCCACTCGGCCAAGAGTAAAGAAAGTAAACACATTCTGTCTGATTCTCTCCGCCCCAGGCTTCCTGTTTGGGCGCGGCCGTCGTATAATGCGCCTGTGTCGCGCGAGCGCACCGAGGAGGCTTCGTATGGAACACGCACTGGGAACCGTGGCACGGCCGCTACGGGTTGCCATCATCGGCGCGGGGCCGGCTGGCTTCTATGCCGCCGAGGCGCTGCTCAAGCAGCCCTCCCTGACCGTCAGCATCGACATCTTCAACCACTTCCCCTACCCCTATGGCCTGGTCCGCGACGGCGTCGCCCCCGATCACCAGTCCATCAAGGCCGTCACCCGCGTCTACGACAAAATCCTACAAGACCCGCGCGTGCGCTACTTCGGCAACGTGACCTTCGGCAGCGACATAACGCGCGACGAGATACTACGCCTATACGATCAGGTTGTCTACGCCGTCGGCGCCCAATCCGACCGCCATATGGACATCCCTGGCGAGGACCTGGACGGCAGCTTCCCCGCCACCATCTTCGTCGGCTGGTACAACGGCCACCCTGACTACGCCGACCTGGATTTCGACCTGTCGGGCGAGCGCGCCGTCGTCATCGGCGTGGGCAACGTCGCCGTCGACGTGGCGCGCATCCTGGTCCGCGACCCCGGCGAGCGGGCGGCGACCGACAACAGCGACATCGCCCTGGAGCGACTGCGCCACAGCAAGATTCGCGAGGTGGTGATCCTGGGCCGGCGCGGCCGGGCGCAGGCCGCCTTCACCAGCCAGGAGCTAAAGGAGTTCGGCGAGCTGAAAGGCGTCAAGGTCGTTGTCGACCCAGCCGACCTGGAGCTGGACCCCGACAGCCAGGAGATGCTGGCGAACGACAGAGTTGCCGCACGCAACGTCGAGCTTCTGCGCAGCTATGCC
>CAZJJF010000055.1:7811-14617 GCA_964546245.1 uncultured Anaerolineales bacterium | reverse complement strand
CATGGTCGACGGCGTGCTGCTGCTGGTCGACGCCGTCGACGGCCCGATGCCCCAGACGCGCTTCGTCCTGCGCAAGGCGCTCGAGCTGGGCCTGCCCGCCGTCGTCGTCATCAACAAGGTCGACCGCCCCCAGTCGCGCCTCGACTTCGTCGCCAACGCCACCTTCGACCTGTTCATCGACCTGGGCGCGACCGACGACCAGGCCGACTTCCCCATCGTCTACACCAACGCCCTGACCGGCCAGGCCAGCCTATCACCCACCGAGCTAGGCCCCAGCCTGCAACCCCTGTTCGACACCATTCTGGCGCGCATCCCACCGCCGACGGTAAACCTCGACGCGCCGACCCAGATGCGCGTCAACCTGCTCGCCTACGACGACTACAAGGGCCGCCTGGCGACCGGCCGCCTGTTCGCCGGATCCATCTCCAAGGCCCAGGAGGTGTGGGTCATCAACCACGAAGGCCAGATGACCCCTGGCAGAATCAGCCAGGTCTTCATCCATCAGGGGCTGGCGCGGCAGGAGGTCCAGACCGTCGCCGCCGGCGAGATCGTCACCGTGGCGGGCCTGCCCGACGTCGGCATCGGCGAGACCATCGCCGACAAGGATAACCCCATCGCCCTGCCACCCGTCCGCGTCGAGGAGCCTACCCTGCGCATGACCTTCCTGGTCAACACCTCGCCCTTCGCCGGCCGCGAGGGCCAGAGCGTCACCAGCCGCAAACTCCGCGAGCGCCTCTACCAGGAATTGGAGCGCGACGTGGCCCTGCGCGTCGAAGACACCGACAGCGCCGACCAGTTCAGCGTCTCCGGCCGCGGCGAGTTGCACCTCGCCATCCTCATCGAGACCATGCGCCGCGAGGGGTTCGAGCTGGCCGTGTCGAAGCCGGAAGTTATCTACCACGAGGGCGAGGACGGCGAGAGGCTAGAGCCGATGGAGCAAGTGAGCATCGAAACGCCCGAGGCCAGCATGGGCGTCGTCGTCGAGATGCTCGGCAAGCGGCGCGGGCGCATGGTCAACATGCATCCCGGCGACATGGGCATGGTCCACCTGGAGTACATCGTCCCCACGCGCGGCCTGCTCGGCTTCCGCTCGGCCCTCATGACCGCCACGCGCGGCGAGGGCATCGTCAACGCCCTCTTCCACGGCTACGAGCCCTACAGCGGCGAGATCGAGACGCGCGAGAATGGTTCCCTCGTCGCCTGGGAGACCGGCCCCGTCACCAGCTACGCCCTCGAAGGACTGGAAGACCGGGGGACGTACTTCGTCAGGCCCGGCGACGAAGTCTACGAGGGCCAGGTCGTCGGCCAGCACATCCGCGACAGCGACCTGGGCGTCAACGTCACCAAGCGCAAGGTTCTCAACAATATCCGCTCCTCCACCAAGGAAGCCTTCGTCACCCTCAAGGCCGTGCGCGTCTTGAGCCTCGACGACGCCATCGAGTACATCTCCGACGACGAACTGGTCGAGGTCACGCCCAAGAGCATCCGCCTCCGCAAGCGCATCCTCGACACCCAGAGCCGCCAGCGCCAGGAGAAGCGGGCCAAACTGGCGGAGACCCTCGTCACCAGCCAGTAGCCAGAGTCTCAATCGTCCGACAGGAAGATCGACGCCACCGCGCTGATGAGGCTGAGGAGCAGCGCGCCCAGCAGGATGCCCCAGGGGACCTGCACGTAGAAGTTGAAACCGAACACATTCTGCGATAGCCAGCTGGTCAGCCCCAGCATCAGCGCGTTGATGACGAAGGTGAACAGGCCCAGGGTGAGAATCACCAGCGGGCAGGTCAGAAGCGCCACAATGGGCCGAATGAGCGCGTTCACGAGACCGAAGATAAGGGCGATGATCAGCCAGGCGATGAGACCATTGACGGTAAAGAAGCCTGGCCCCGTTGCCAGGTCAAACGCGCTCAGAATCCAGGTCGTCAATGCCAGGGCAATGGCATTGAAGATGATTCGTAGAATGAATCGCATCCTACCCCCTTCGAGGAGTCGGGCGTGCCAGGTGGCCCATCGCCCCGCTCAGACAAGGCGCGCGCCGTCGGCCGGCTACGTTGGCCCACCGCGCCACGCCTCCACCCCCTGGACCACCAGGGTCGCGATAGGGCTGCGGTGAGTCAGGTCGTCGCTAAGGTCTTCCAGGAAGAACTGCAATAGCGAGCCGCCCCGCTCGTGCGCCCCGATGACCAGCAGATCGTAGGCCCCCGTGCGGATCTCGTCGATAATCTCATCGACGACGATACCCTCCCGAATCAGCATCTCGTGTTCTACCCCCAGGTCCTCCAGCACTGACATGGCGCGCTCGATCTGGCGGGCCGACGGCGAGCCAGAGGCCATGAATTGCGCCAGGTGGCTGCGCATGTCCTCCAGGCCGCTGTACACCAGGGGAACTTGAGAAACGATGTGCAGCACGACGACGCGCGCCTGGAAGGGTAACGCCACCCGCGCCGCCACCTCGGCGTCCACCTCGCTATGCGTCCCGCCCCCCACACACACCAGAATCTTCTGCGGCGGGTGGGCCGGCGGGTGAGCCACCAGCACCGCGCTGCCGACGTTGCGCACGACCGCACTCAAGCGCGAGCTGCGTAGCAGGCCGTGCGCGCCGCCCCGCATCGACGGCGGCACAATGATCAGGTCGTAGGGCTGCCGTCGCGCCGCGCTTACAATCGCGCTCGACGCCCGCGCACTGTCGGCCGTCTCCACCACCACCGCCCCGCCCTGGGCGCGCACGAACTGGACGATCCCTTCGAGTTGGGTGACACCGGTCGCAACCCGGTCGTAGGCCATCAGCAGCGTTGCCTGGATGGGGGTGTGCTCAGCCAGGACCATCAGCCAACCCAGGGCTGTGTCGCCGGCCGCCCCCCGATCACCGTATACCAGCACTCTCACAGTGTTTCCTCCTCCGCGCAACGAGCGCCCCCCGCCCGCCGGGCATCGCTAGGTCAGCGCGATCAGGGCCAGGGGAATCAGGGTAATGATGACGATGAAGATGATCAGTGAAGCGCGGCCGCGCACGACTCTCTCCAGAACTGCCTCGATGCCAGCCTGATAGTGACGGTAAGCGAGCAGCAGCACGAGGCCCGATACGATAGCTACGCTCAGCATCTCAGTCAGCACGACGGTGAAGGCGAGGGGCGTCGCCAGCAGCAGCGACGCGAACAGGGTATCGATGAAGGTCGAGATGTTGCAGCCCATGATGTAGGGGATGAGATTCTCGCGCCGAACATAGCCCTTGATGGACAGGGGCACCAGCACGGAGAGGGACACCGACACTGACAGCGTCATCATTGTCACAACCAGCCCCAACAGCAGCATAACGTAGGGGCGGTAGATGATGTCGGCGATACGCTGGAAGCCGGTAGACTCGGGCCGCACCTCTGGCAGCGCCTTATCGAAGAGCTGGAACGCCATCAAGAGTGCGACAACGCCCAGGATGAACATCCCCCAACGCGGTAACACGCTGCCGAGCCAGCCGACGATGGGATCGTAGATCGCGTCCATCACCGAGTTGAGGGCAGCGGGCGTCCCGAAGTGCAGGCTATCGAGCCAGCCACGGGTCAGGGATAGGTAGCCCAGCGCCATCGCCGGCAGGTAGATAGTCGCCGTTACCAGGAACGACAGGACGCCGATAGATACACTCGCGACCCGCTGCTGGCCGCGCAGATAGTAGATGAAGCCGATGAACAGCACGATGAAGGACGCGCCGAGGCGCGACCCCGTGATCATGGCGAAAGTCTGCACAGCGCTGATTACATCGCTACTAAATAGCGTCAGGGCAATGGCCGCCACCGGCGAGCCGCTGAGGACGACGTAGGCCATCAACCAGCCCATCCCCAGCGAGTCCCACACACCGTCGACGCTCAGACGCTCGAAGAGGGGCGCGATTCCCCCCGCTCCCTTCTTGAGCAACTCCAGGGCGAGGATGAAGACAAACAGCCCGGCCGCCACGGCCGCGAGCTTGACGAGACCCTGGCCTGCGACTGGCCCGCTGGCCTCCCTGGTGGTTACATCGATTCCAGTAGGGGCGCTGCCGTCGATCGGGTCCTGGTCAGACATGAGTGCTCCCGCTGCTCGGTGTGGCATCAGTATAGCCCAACTGCCGACTCGGGGCAACAGGCATGCTGCCCTTGACATATGCCCCCGTCTCTGATATGCTTGTCTGTGTTGCTATGTGCTGCTCGCTCTACAAGGAGAAAGGTGTGAAGCGACCAGGCTTTCGCCCAATGCTTGTCGTGCTGGCTGCCCTGCTGTGGCTCGCCGCGAGCGGCTGCGCCCCCTCAACGGTAGCCTCGCTGCCTGCCCCGACGCCCACTCCTCTACCCTCAGCCAAGAGCCTGGAGCTGGTAGGCGGCAAGCAGACCAAGAATCTAACCTGCGAGAGTCAGTCAGCCGCCGACCTGCTGAAATTCTGGGGCAAGCCGGTGGGTGAGATGGAGTTCTTCAACAAGCTCCCTCGCTCCGATAACCCTCACAAGGGTTTCGTCGGCTCGCCCGATGCGCTCCCTGGCAGCCTGCCGCCCGCGGGTTACGGTGTGTACGCCGGCCCGGTGGCGGCGACCCTGCGCACCTTCGGGCTGGAGACAGAGACCCACACCAACAAAGGCATCAACTGGCTGCGTCAGGAACTGGCTGCGGGGCGACCCGTTATCGTCTGGTCAACCTATGGCTTCAAGGAGCAGCCTATCAAGGCCTACATCCCCAAGGATGGGCAGGCGGTCGACATTGTGCAATACGAGCACACCTTCCTGGCCGTCGGCTACGACGCCAATGGCGTCGCCGTCATCGACCCCCTGGATGGCCAGCGCAAGACCATCCCCTACGGAGAATTCGTGCGCGGCTGGAACCTCCTCGGCCAGATGGCTGTCAGCGCGCGACTACCCACTCCGGCTGCGCCGCCGCCCGATACGGCGGCCGCCCCGACTGGCGCGCCCATGTGGGCGCCCCTATTGGCCCTGCTATTGCTGGCCCTGGCCGCCCTGAGCCTGCGCGGCACGGGCCGCCAGCGACGTGACCAGCAGACCCTGGCCCACGCTGTTGCCGTGCCCACAGCCCGCCTTCTGCCCAACCGGCGCGCCTGGCGCGCGGCGCGGCCCTCGGCGGCGGCTGTGCGGGCGCGCCTCGCCCCGCTAGAGCAGCGCGCGACGCAGTGGAGCGCGTCACCCCTGGCGCGGCCGCTGCCGCTGGCCTTGCTCGGCATCGCCGTCAGCCTGGCGGCGCTCTTCCTCATCGGCGCGGTCAGCCCGTGCTTCACGCTGCCCGTGCTGGCGGTGGGCGGTGGCCTCGGCTTCTGGGTGGGCCTGTGGTTGCAGGCAGGGGTGAAGGCTGAGAGTTGAAGATCGAAGGTTGGAAGGTTAAGCACGAGCAGAGGGCGGCCACTCAGGGCCGCCCTCGCGCTTTGCAACAACATTGTCCCGCATCCTGGCCGCAGCCAGTGCAGGCGCGGGGGCCTGCCTCCACTGGCTACTACGGTGTCGGGCAGCCACCGGGGTCCTGCTGGTTTGGCCCCCAGCAGATGCTCACTGCTGGCTGCCGCCCCTGCGGGTCGGTCAGTATCAGCCGGCCAGATTGGTCGTCGTGGGCATTTGCCAGCAGGCCAACCGTGCTGCCCCAATACACGTCCCACACCGCGAAATCATCCAACTGGGTACGGGTCAGGACACCCGTCCCCGTCCAGAGGCGAATGGCGTCGCCGGGCTGGACCACGAAGCTGGGGAAGGTGAACCGGTTGCCCGCCTGCGTTACGACCGTCCAGCCGCTCATGTCCATCGCGTCGCCATCGTTGACCATGTACGACCACTCGATGTCACACTCAGGACAGTAGCGCGAGCGGTAGATCTGCTCCGGCGAGTAGCGTACCCAGGTGAAGTGAACGTTCGCGCCCCTCGTCTTGCGGGCAGGTGGGCGCGGCGCGCCCAGCTTCACCTCGGGGTCGAGGCCAGGCGAGGCCTTGCCCATGTGGTCAATCGGCCCGCACGCCTCCAGGCGCACGTCGTCAACGTGGGCAGTCAAGGTATCGCCCTCGCCGTCATTATAGGCGTTGAACCACAGCTGCACGGTCGAACCGGCCCACACGCTCAGGTCGGCCGTCACCTGCTGCCACGCCCCCTCAGCGGGCTGGCTGCGCAGTAGCTTGCGCACGGGCACACCCTGGGCGGTCATCAACTCTACCTCGATCTCGTCATTGGCATCGCCACCCTCACGATAGACCCAGAAGCTGAGGCTCACGCTGGTCGCCCCGGCCGGGATACTGACCGGCTGCCAGGCGTAGGACCAGCTTTCCTGTACCGCCGTCCCCGCCGGGCCCAGGCGCAGCGAGCGCACCCCCCCGTGAGCGACCGTGTCATCGATGCCAGCGGGGTAGGGTACGCCTGTTTCGAACTGCCAGCCGCCCACGCCCTCGAAGTTGCCGTTGATGACGGGGTCGGCGCACACGATGGGGACCTGGGTGGCTGTGGCGGTAGGTGTGGGTGAGGCCGTTGGTGTGGGCGTCTCCGTCGGTGGCACACTCGTGGTGGTGGGTGTGGATGTGGGCGTCTCCGTGCTGGGGATTAGGGTGGCGGTCGCCGTCGCGGTCGCCGTAGCCATCGCGGGTGCGGTGGCCGTCGGCGTCGGTGTGGCGGGAAGCGCGTAACCCACCACCAGATACGGGAGATAGGCGTGGGGGCGGACCTCGCCCGGCGTCGCGCTGGCCGTTGGTGTCATCGTCGGGCCAGGGGGGGCGGTCGGCGTGCGCGTAGCCGTCGGCTGCGGTGTCACGGTCGCGAACGTCGTGCTTGTCGGCGTCGGCGTGGCGGTGTCGTCCAGCACGCGCA
>CAZJJF010000055.1:0-7711 GCA_964546245.1 uncultured Anaerolineales bacterium | reverse complement strand
CGGCACGGCGTCATGGGCGAGATGCACGCATCGCCGCAGTCGCTGCTCCACTGCTTCACCCAGACCGAAAACTCAACCGGCTGGCCCGGCGTCAGGCCGGTAATCGTCTGCCAGTTGCCGGCGTCGTGGGTAGCTGAGGTGCTGAACATCTTCTGCGAGCGTTGCCCGTGCAGCACCATGTGGCTGCGCTGCGCCCAGATGTCCTCGGGCAGCCATTCTGGGGCCTTGAGATAGCCAATATTGGCGTCGGGGCCGACGATGAACCAGTTGTTCCAGCCGGGGGCGACAAAGCCTGACGCGCCGCCCGCCGCGCCTTGCCAGCCTTCATCGCCCTCGAAGGAGGGATTGGTGATGAGATTGGTCGCGCTCAGGGGAGCGGCGGCCAGCTCGGCCGCGGGAGGGGCCGCCGCGGCGACGCTGAGCCAGCTGAGGCCCAGGCAGCCGAGCAGCGTCCAAACGAGGGCGAGGCGGGGGGACACTCGCATAGGGTCTTCCTTCTAGCAGCATGAGATGGATATCGTATACGACAAGACGCTGCTCGACTGCCAGAGATACGCTGGCCCTCCCCACGTAGGGAAAACGTTACCGAATCGCCCCCTTCATCCGCCAACTCATTCAACTCTTACGTTCTATTAATGCAAGCGCCCCTATTTCGCGTATCCTTCCGCCGCCCGTTACGTTATAATTGTCGACAATACACAAGCACCGCCGCGCCGCAGAGACAACGATCCAGGGGAAGAGAAGGATGGAAACCGTACTCGTCGTTATCGCCGTGTCAATGCTCCTCGTGTGGTGCAGCACGTTGGGCGCGAAGCGCTCGTAGACTCGCGGCCCATCGGCTGGCGGCGCGGCCAGCCAACTTTATCGGGGACTCATGGCGCAGGCCAGGCGATATCGCCTGGCCCGCTGCTTGTTATGACGCCCGCGCCGCGTGTGCTAGAATTGGGGGGAGGGTATATGGTCGTGGCCACGCGGTTCCATAGGAGGTGTACATGGCAACGCAGGTGATCATCGAGGTGCCGCAGGACATTCTCGACGCGGCGCGACTCACGGCTTCTGAGTTGAAGGTGGAAGTCGCCGTTCATCTGTACGCACAGGGGCGGTTGTCGTTGGGCAAGGCGCGCGAGCTGGCTGACATGCCTCTGTGGGAGTTCCGCCAGACCCTCGCGTCGCGTCATATTTCGCCCCACTACGACGAGGCTGACCTCGACGAGGACGTGGCGACGCTGCGAAGGATCAGCGAAGCGTGATCGTAGTGAGCGACACGTCGCCCTTGACGAACCTCGCCGCCATCGGCCAGCTTGAGTTGCTGCGCCATCTCTATGCCCAGCTGCACATTGCCGAAGCCGTGTGGGATGAACTGAACGCCGGCGGCCAGCGCTGGCCGGGGCGCGACCAGATCGCCCAAGCCGACTGGGTTCACCGCCACACCACCCATGAGCGTTCTCTAATCACCGCCCTCCAGCGGGATTTGGATCGAGGCGAGGCCGAGAGCCTCGCACTTGCCATCGAGCTGGGAGCCGACCTTATTCTTCTGGATGAGCGGGAGGGGCGGCGCGCGGCCCAACGCCTCGGCCTTCAAGTGGTCGGCGTCGTGGGCATCCTCCTCCACGCGAAAGCAGTTGGCGTGCTGCACCACGTTCGTCCCTCCCTGGATGCGTTGCGCCACATCGCGGGCTTCTATCTCAGCGAGGGGGTCTACCAGCAGGCCCTCAGGCTTGCCAACGAGCACGACTCTCTGTAAGAGGTCAATGCGGCCAGCCCACCTCATTCGGGACTCATGGCGTAGGCCAGGCGATATCGCCTGGCCCGCTGCTTGTTATGACGCCCGCGCCGCGTGTGCTAGAATTGGGGGGAGGGTATTGAGCGCAAGGAGGTGGCCCATGGTGAGTATCGAACTGCATGTCGACGAGCGTCTGCTTCAGGAGGCGCAACGCCTGGCTCAAGCCCGCGGCTCGACCGTCGAGGCCGTCCTAACTGAGATTCTCGAGCGCAGCTTGTCGGCCGACGCGGCTGACCCGTGGCTGGGCATGTTCGCCGACGAGCCGGACTTGCTAGACGAAGTTGCGGGCTTAGCGATGGTAGCGCGCGAAAGGGATTCCCTGCGAGCTAACAATGAGTAGGTCACTCCTCGATACCGACATATTCTCCGAGCTGTTGAAAGGAGTCGATGCGCGCGTTGTCCAGCGGGCATAAGGCTACCGAATGCAGTTCCCGACCTACATCATCTCGGTGATCACGGTTATGGAGATTGTGGAGGGGTTCCATAGGCTCAGCCGCGAAGATCGTATTCAGCGCCTCATGGCAGAACTCCCCCAATTAGAAGTCCTGACCTTCGATGCAGCGGCCGCGGAGCTAGCCGGGCGAATCTACGCCGATCTGGAGCGCACGGGGCAGCCCATTGGACGCACAGACCCGATGATTGCCGCCATTGCGCTGCAACATGGCCTGACGCTGGTGACAGGTAATCAGTCTCACTATCAGCGCATCCAGCAGCTGGGCTATCCCCTGCTACTCGACAACTGGCGCAGCGGACCACCCTCACCACTATAACAGGCCAGGCGATATCGCCTGGCCCGCTGCTTGTTATGACACGCATACCGCTCGTCCGGCGCAGCGCGGGGCTGAAGCCGTCGCGCTGACCGAGCCAAGCCCCGCTGGGGCTGGCCTGCAGCCCGAAGGGCTTCGCGCGTTGAGCGCCGTCGGGGCAAGGCTGTACACTGAGCGTAGGCGACCACGACGAGCGCGTGACCCGACGGGCGTAGTCATCTCGACTGGAGGTGAGCCATGACCGGGCAAGCACACGATTTCGGCGAGACCCTGGACTGGCTGCTGGCGCCGGACACGCCGGGGGTGCGCTATCTGGCGCTGCGTGACCTGCTGGGCGCGACGGCCGGCGACGCCGAGCTACAGACCGCACGCCGCGAGGCTCACTGCCACGGCCCCATCGCGACGGTCCTGGCGGCCATGCACCCCGACGGCTATTGGGTCCAGCCCGGGCCGGGCTACAACCCCAGGTACACGTCCAGCGTGTGGGCGCTCATCCTGTTGGCGCAGCTGGGCGCATCGGCCGCTGTAGACGAGCGCATCGCCACGGCCGGCGCGTACATGCTGGACCACGCCCTGACACCGCTGGGCCAGTTCACTACGAGCGGCGCGCCGTCGGGCACGGCCGACTGTCTACAGGGGAACCTGTGCTGGTCGCTGCTGACGTTGGGTTGCGACGACCCACGCCTGGCGCGCGCCTTCGAGTGGCTGGCGCGCAGCGTGACCGGCGAGGGGATCGCCCCGGCCACGGACCGCCAGGCGCCGCTACGCTACTACGCCGGCAAGTGCGGGCCGGGCTTCGCCTGTGGCTCGAACAATGGGCTGCCCTGCGCCTGGGGCGCGGTGAAGGTGATGCTGGCCCTGGGGGCCTGGCCCGCCGACCGCCGCACGCCCCTCGCGCAGCGCGCCATCGAGCAGGGCGTCGACTTCCTGCTGGGCACGGACCCCGCTCTGGCCGACTACCCCCACGGCTACAGCGACAAACCCAGTGGCAACTGGTGGAAGTTTGGCTTTCCTGTCTTTTACGTGACCGATCTGTTGCAGATCGTCGAGGCGCTGGTAAGCCTGGGCTATGGCGACGACCCCCGGCTGAGCCACGCGCTGGCCGTCGTCCGCGCCAAAGCGGACGCGCAGGGCCGCTGGCCGTTGGAGTACGACTACGCGGGCAAGACGTGGGGCGACTTCGGGCCAAAGAAGCAGCCCAACAAGTGGGTGACCTGGCGTGCGCTAGGCGCGCTGAAGGCGGCGGGGGCACGGGGCATTGACAGCGATGTAGATGTAGATGTATAATTGCTCCCGGAGGTGCCCATGAGCAGTCTGCACCGAACACAGATCCTGCTGGAACGCGACCAGTACGAGGCGTTGACTGCCATCGCGCGTCGTGAGGGACGGTCTCTCTCCGAGGTGGTCCGTACATTTCTGCAACAGCAGCTAGATCAGGAGCAGCAAGCTGCTGCCAGCCGCCTGCAACGCCAACTCGCGACGCTGGAGCGTATTCGTGAACACCGTCAGGAGATTCTGGACACACGGGGCGGTATTCCGCTTGACCTGGATGTCGTGGAGATGATTCGGCAAGGGCGAGAGGAACAGGATGAGTTCATCTTCGATGCGCTCGACGACCATCGTGATTGACGCCAGTGTGGCGGCATGGGCCGTGCTGCCTCTCTTCGCCACTGTGAACGTCGTCGACAGGTTCGTAGACTGGCGACAGCGGGGATGTAGACTGGTTGCCCCTGCCCACTGGCCGGCAGAGTGTACGTCCGCGATTCGGCGCGCCGTCTATGCCCGCGCGGTCTCGGAAGAGCAGGGCCAACGGGCGCTTCGTGATCTTATGGGGCTCGAGGTCGACGTCATAGCCGCGTATGAGTCGCAATGCCGCGCTGCCCTTGAGTGGGCGGCGCGGCTTGGACAGGCGCGGGCGTACGACGGTTTCTATTGCGCCTTAGCGGATGAGCTTCAAGGTGAGTTGTGGACGGCCGACCAACGCCTCGCGCGGGCAGCGCGCGAGGCCGGTGCAGGATGGGTCTGGTGGATCGGTGACACGGCGGGCGAAGCGAAGTAGGCTTACCCGCCGCGTTGCTGCCGAATAGATCATCTACACCTCAGCGGACTGGCCGGGTTCCAGGATGGGGGCCTCGATGCGCAGGTCCCTGTAGACACGCTCGGCCCAGGCCTTGCCGTCCTGCCGAATGGGCGGGAAGGTATTGAAGTGCTGAGGCAGGGCGACGCGGGGATTGATCAGCCGCACCGCCTCGTGGGCGTCCTCTGGCCCCATGGTGAAGTAGTCGCCAATGGGCAGCATGACCACGTCGGGCTTGTAGCGCTCGCCGAACCACTCCATGTCGGTAAACAGCGCGGTGTCGCCAGCGTTGTAGAGGGTCAGGTCGTCCAGGTGGACGACGAAGCCGCAGGCGACGCCGCCATACGTGCCGTCGGGGAAGGATGAGCTGTGATCGGCGCGCACAAAGGTCACGCGACCGAAGGGCAGCTGCACGCCGCCGCCGGGGTTGAGGCCGTGGGTGTGCTCGACGCCGTGCCGGGTCAGGTAGTGGCTGATTTCGTTGTTGGTCACGACAGGCACGCGCAGTCGCCGGGCGAGGTCAACCGTGTCGCCCAGGTGATCGCCGTGGGCGTGGCTGAGCAGAATGAAGTCCGCCTGGACCTTGTCGGCCGTCATGTCCGCCGCCGGGTTGCCGCTGAAGAAGGGGTCGATGAGAAGGCGCGTGCCGCTATGCTCCACAGTCCACGCAGAGTGGCCGTGCCAGTGAAACCTGGTCATGCTGTACCTCCTGATCCGCTCGATGGTGACAGGAATTATAGCACAGCGCGCCATCCTCATAAACGCCTAAGCGTTGGTTAATGTGCGGTTAATGTGGCGACGGTATGATACACCCTGTAGTACCCCCCTTGACAAAGGTTTGAGGGCTTCGCTCAGCGGCGGGGCGTACCCTCAAACCTTTGTCACATTTCCCCCGCGCTGCGACCTGTTACCGAATCCGCCAGGGGCACGCCATCATGGCGTGCCCCTGGTTGAATGCCCCAGTCATCGGCCCTCAGCCGTCGGCGCGGAGGGCGTTCTGCCACTGTGTGTCAGGCGAAGGCAGCCGGGTCGAGGTTGTTTCGGAGGATCAGCGCCGATAGGCGCGGACCGTCTATGAGGGCTATCGAAGGCTTGGTGGGGTGACGGGCTTCGATGACGGCTGCTCGCGTATAGTGGCTCGTGGTAATGAATACGCCTTTTGCTGTGACACTCAAGGCGCCGCGAAAGCTGTTGATCTCGGCGTTTCCCACCGCGTGACGCCAGCGTTTGGCCTGCGCCTGGACATGTGTCCCGGCGAATAGATCGTTGGCCTCGTTGACGTAGCCGTTGACGTCGATGCCGCCATCGCCTGAGAAGGGCGTCACGGTCACGTTGACCAGGCCACTGGTCTCAAGCAACGCCTTGATGAGATGCTCGAATCTGGAGGGTGGGATTTGCAGCAGGTGACGCCGTACCGCTTCCACATGGGTCGCGTCCTGGTGGCAATCGTCGCCCAGGTCAGGTGCTACTTCGCGCTCCAGGTCCGCCATTGCGCTACGTGCCCTGGATTGGGCGATAATCTCCGCTGAGATAGCGGCAGCCTGGGCGAGCGGGACGATCTGCGGCGCGGCGTGGATGCGAAACTCAAAAAGCCACACCTGCCGAGTACTGCCCCGCCGGTCGATCTGCGTCTCCTGATAGTGGCGTAGCAACTCTAGAAGGCCGACGAAGCGGTAGGTTTGCTGGCCGGTAGCCATGAAGCCATAGATGGGGACAGGGATGCCATACTGTTCGAGCAGCCGCTTGTTAGCACCTGCTAACTGCTGGTCGCCCTCGCGGCCCTGGGCCGTGTACAGCAACACGTCGCCTTCGATGCGGTCGTGGTAGGGGTTCTCCGCCAGGGAACGATCAGGCGCTTCCGCGGCGGTGATGATGACAATGTGGCGCAAGTTGCGCTGAGCGTCGACGGCGGGGCGAATACCGCCCAGGTTTCCGACGCTCAGCGCGAAGCGAATCTGATCGTTGGTATAGCGTTCGCCAACGCGGAAGGCCGTTACCTGATCCATGCGTGTTGGGGCGACCCTCACGTCCCCGTTTGCTTGCGGTATTTCTCGCGGGGGTCGGGCGGGGTGCGGTTGATGATGGTGACGGTGCGCTCGCCGAGCATCTTTTCCAACTGCTTGACCAGGAACTTGTTGCACTTGGTCTTATCGTTGGGGAAGTCGATGAGCACCTTGCTGTCGCCACGGCTGACCACCAGGCTGAAGGTGTCGTGGCCGTCGTAGCCAGTTACCAGGCGGTAGACCTCGCCGAGGCGACGCTTGTCGTCCTCGGCGCTCCCGCTGCGCGGCAGGCTGATTTCCAGGTGGTACACCAGCTCGGCCGACAGGTCACCGTCAGGGCTGACGGCCGAGCCATTGCCATTGGCGGGGCCGCTGCCGTTCCCGTTGGCTGGCTTACTGGCGCTGGCTCCCTCGCGGTGGTCGGTGGTCGGTGGTCGGTGGCCCTCTCCCAGATCGGCCGGCACGAGGAAGAAATCATCCTCCACTGACTGTGCCAGGCTCAGGTCGATCTCGACCAGGTCGACCGGCTCGACGTTGGCGAGGGGCGCATCGAGGCTATACTCGCGCACCTCGTCAGCCAGCACGTTGGCCTTGCCGCTGTATTCGTCCACCTTGCCGCGCACCATGACCAGCGTGTCCTGCACGAGCAGGTCCTTCACGGCCTTGAAGACGCGCGGGAAGACGGTCACGTCCACCTGACCGCCCAGGTCCTCGATGGTGATGAAGGCGAACGACTCGCCCGCCTTGGTCTGGCGGATGCGCACCGAGTTGATCATGCCCGCGATGAGGACGGGCGTGCCCTTCATCTCTGGCGTCAGGTCGGCCAGGTTGAAGGTGACCTGGCTCTCCAGCGTGGTCGCCAGGCGATTCAGAGGATGCTCGCCGAGGTAGCAGCCGAGCAGGTCCTTCTCCCAGGCCAGGGTCTCCTTGCGCGAGGCAGGGTCGGCCTTGGGCAGGGCCAGGGCGTTGAGACCGGGCGCGCTGCTGCCGCCGCCCAGCCCGCCGAACAGGCTCATCTGGCCCACGTCCTGGGCGCGGTGATGCTCCGCGCTCATGCCCATCAGAGCGTCTACCACGCCGA
>CAZJJF010000054.1:0-14682 GCA_964546245.1 uncultured Anaerolineales bacterium | reverse complement strand
GTGCTCGCCATCGGGGCCGAAGCGAAGGAGATGGTCGGTCGCACGCCCGCCAACATCGTCGCCATTCGCCCCCTACGCGACGGGGTGATCTCCGACTTCGACATCACCCAGAAGATGCTTGAATACTTCATCCGCAAGGCCAACGACCGCACGCGCCTGGCGGGCAAGCCGCGCGTCGTGGTCGGCATCCCGTCGGGCGTGACCGAGGTCGAGAAGCGCGCCGTGCGCGATGCCTCCATTGCGGCCGGCGCGCGCGATGCCTATCTCATCGAGGAACCCATGGCGGCGGCCATCGGCGCAGGCCTGCCGGTCACTGAGTCCATGGGCAGCATGGTCGTCGATATTGGCGGCGGCACGACTGAGGTTGCCGTCATCGCCCTGGGTGGCATCGTCGTCAGCAACTCCATCCGCATCGCGGGTGACGAGATGGATGAGGCCATCATTCAATACGCGCGCCAGAAGTACAACCTGTTCATCGGCGAGCGTATGTCGGAGACCGTCAAGATTGCCATCGGCTCGGCATACCCCCTCGATAGGGAAGAGACGCGCGTGCTGCGCGGCCGCAATCTCATCACCGGCCTGCCGCAGCAGGTCGAGGTCAGCTCGGTCGAGATTCGCGAGGCCCTGTCCGGCCCCGTCAACGCCATCGTCGATGTGGTCCGCGATACCCTGGACGACACCCCGCCTGAGCCTATCGCCGACTTGTTGGAGCACGGCATCGCCCTGGCAGGCGGCGGCGCGCTGCTGCGTGGCCTGGCCCAGCGGCTGGCCGACGAGACAAAGATGCACGTCTACGTGGCCGATGACCCGCTGGCCTGCGTCGCCAAGGGCGCGGGAGCCGTGCTAGAGAACCTGGACGCCTACTCGAAGGTGCTCGCGTCCACGCAGCGGTCCAGCATTAGTCGGTAGGCAACCCGCCATAGCCTATGTTGCGCCTCTTTGAACGCTCCTGGTTGTTTGTCGTGCTTGTCGGCCTGGCTCTCGCCGGCTACGGCCTGCATCAGGCCGGCCGCCTGGAGCCGGCACAGCGCGCCGCCTCCGACGTGTTCGCCCTGGCCCAGGGACCGCTCATGGCAATGACCGCGCGCGCCACGGGCATCATCGACAGCGTGCGCCGTATCGAAGCCATGGAACAGGAGAATGCCGAGCTGCGCGCTGAAGTGGCTCGCCTGTCGGTGGAGAATCTGCGCCTGAGCGAGGCGGCGGCCGAGAATGTGCGTCTGCGCGAGGCGGTTGGCTTCAAGGAAGCCAACCCGACCCTCAAGATTCTGGGTGCGGAAATCATCGAGCGCGGCAGCCAGGGCCTGGTGCCTGGCCGCGTCGTCAGCCGCGACCCCAGCCCCTACCTGTCGCAACTGACCATCAACGCCGGCCGCCGCGATGGGGTCAAGGAGGGGATGCCTGTCGTGACGCCGCAGGGTCTGGTCGGGCGCATCTCGCGCGTCGGTGATCGCACGGCGCAGGTCTTGCTGCTGACCGGCACAGCCAGCGCCGTGAACGCCAAGACCATGCGCGGGCGGGTTACAGGCGTCGTCGAGGGCGCTGAGGAGGGTAAGCTCATCCTCCGCTTCGTCGAGCAAGGCGCCGAGCTGAAGGTGGGCGACATCGTCCTGACCTCGGGCCTGGGCGGTAGTTTCCCGGCCGGGCAACCCATTGGTCAGGTGACCGCCGTCCGCCAGAAGGATATCGACCTGTTCCAGGACGCCGACGTGCGGCCCATCGTCGATTTCAGCCGCCTCGAGGAGGTGCTGGTGATCACCGACTTTGAGGCGACGCCGGTAGAGTCGGCAAAGTGAGCGCGCGCAGCCGGCAGCGCGGCCTGTTCGCCACCCAGGCCAACCTCTACATCGCGGCCCTCCTCTTGCTGGCCGCTGTGCTGCTGCACGGCACGCTGGTCCCCATGCTGCCCTGGCGGCCGGATGTGATGCTGGTGCTCGTCGTCACATGGTCATTGCTGCGCGGCCTGCGCGAAGGTCTCCTGTGGGCCTTCGCGGGCGGCGTTTTGTTGGACCTGCTGTCCGGTGGCCCCTTCGGCGCGTTCACCATCGCACTACTGGCCGCTGCCCTATTGGCGGGGGCCGTTCACCGCGCGGCCTTCCACGTCGGCCTGCTCCAGATGGCCGTCGTAGCCACGTCCACCCTTATCTATGAGGCGGTGTATCTGACCGCGTTGGCGACCACCGACCACGCGGCGAGTTGGAGCCTTCTGGCGCGCAACCTCGGCCCGTCCCTTGTGCTTAACATTCTCCTCTTCATCGTGCTGTCGCGCCCGCTGGCCTGGCTCAACCGCAAGACTGCCGCCGCTAGTTTGGAATGGTAAGTTCCCTTGTACGATTTTATTCCGGAAGACCCTAAAACACAGCACTGGGGGCAGCGACCGGCTCCACCGCCGCCCCCGCCTCCCTCGCCCCGCGCGCGCTTCGCCCTCCTCCAGATTGCTGTCGTCGCCGTGTTCGCGTTGCTCCTGGCCCAGCTGTGGCGGCTACAAATCGTCGAGTCTGCCACCTACCGCCAGCAGGCCGACGTGAATCGCCTGCGGCCACGCACCGTGAACGCCGTGCGCGGTATCTTCTACGACCGTAACGGTGAGATTCTGGTTCGCAACCAGCCGAGTTTCTCAGTCTTCATCACCTACGCCGATCTACCGGACGATGAGCGGCAGCAGGCCGATACCCTGGCGCGGCTCGCCGAGCGACTCGACCTGACCAGCAGCGGCGAGGCGGGCGGCGAGGGGCTGCCGAGCGCGGACTGGATCACCGCCGTGGCTGCCGACGTGTGCAGCATCACCTCCAAGTACGTCCCGCCTGGCCCGACATCCCCCCACGGCATCAAGGAATACCTGGCCGAGGCCTGCCGCGCCCCCTACACACCCATTCGTGTCAAGTCCAACGTCGCCCGCGATCTGGCTTTTACCATCGAGCAGGATCGCCTGAACCTGCCAGGCGTCACCGTCCAGGTCACACCCACCCGCCAGTATCTGGCTGGCGACTCCGTCACCCACCTGCTCGGTTACATGGGCAATATCCCCGCCGAGCAGCGTGACCAGTACGTGCGTGCGGGCGCCGACTACGAGCCAAACGACAAGATCGGCCTGGCCGGGTCGGAGTATGCCTTCGAGAAGGCGCTGCGCGGGACAAAGGGCCGCAAGATCATCGAGGTTGACGCGGCCGGCCGCGAGGTCAAGACCGTTGGCGAGCCGACCGTGCCGACACCAGGCCACAACATCGTCCTCACCCTGGACCTGGCGATGCAGAAGCAGGTCGAGGACATCCTCAAGCAGGGCCTGGCGCGGGCCAGGGCCACCCGGGGCGTCGCCATCGTCATGAACCCGCAGACAGGCGAGATTCTGTCGATGGTGTCCATTCCCGGCTTCGACAACAACGTATTCGGCGACGGCATCAATTCCGAGAACGTCAAGGAGTACGTCAAGC
The DNA here is from genome assembly GCA_964546245.1 of uncultured Anaerolineales bacterium. Taxonomy (GTDB): domain Bacteria; phylum Chloroflexota; class Anaerolineae; order Epilineales; family JAHCIE01; genus JAHCIE01. Next base: position 11,251 of record CAZJJF010000054.1, on the reverse strand, counting down.
TCAGCGAGAATAGCGACCGACCGCTGATGAACCGCGCCATCGAAGCCATCTATCCCACCGGCTCCGTGTTCAAGGTCGTCTCTGCGGCCGCGTCGCTTCAGGAAGGCGTTGTCAACACCGAGACCCAGGTCGAGTGCGACGGCATCCTGTACCTGCCCAACCGCTTCTTTCCCGACGACAAGGGCAAGGCCACGCCCTTCTACTGTTGGAAGAAGCCAGGCCACGGCAAAATCAACGTCATCGACGCTATCGCCCAGTCCTGCGACGTCTTCTTCTACGTGGCGACCGGCGGCTTCGAGCCGACCAAGTTCGCGGGCCTCGGCCTCGACCGCTTCACTAAGTACGCCCGTGCCTTCGGCTTCGGCCAGCCGACCGCCATCGGCCTGCCCGGCGAGGCCAAAGGCCTGATGGCCCAGGACGGCGACACCTGGGACCGCTTCAAGCGCCTCAACTACGCCGAGAGTTGGTACGTTGGTGACACCTATAACATGGCGATTGGCCAGGGTTTCTTCAACGCCACACCCTTGCAGATGCTCAACGCCACTGCCGCCGTCGCCAACGGTGGGACCCTGTATCGCCCCCAGATCATGTACCAGGAAGTGACCGCCGACGGCCAGGTGGTACGCGGCTTCCAGCCCGACGCCATACGTCAGATTCCTGTCAGCGCCGAGAATCTGGCCCTGGTCCGCGAAGGTATGCGCCGCGCCACCGTGCCCCCGCTGGGGACCGCCTCCGGCGCAGGGCTGCCTTCCGAGATCACCATCGGCGGCAAGACCGGCACCGCCGAGTTCTGCCTGTGGGATGAGCAGGCCCAGAAATGTGGCCTCGACAAGGATGGCAACCTGCCCACCCACGCCTGGTTCACCGCCTTCGCACCCTTCGAGAACCCCCAGGTCGCCTTGCTGGTCATGGTCGACGGCTCGTCCATTCCAGGGCCGCCCACCGTGATTCAGGGGTCGGAAGCCGCCGCTCCCATCGCCGCTGACATCCTGCGCGCCATCTTCAAGCTGCCCATCCCCGAGCGCAACACGCCCGCCTCGCGCGGCGGCGACTAACCTGCGGCGGCCGGCGGCCACACGTCGCGCCAGGCAAGCCTATCGACTGTTACCCTACGGGAGCCTCTGTATGCACATCGGCCCGCACTGTCCCCCCTCCTACGCCTGTATCATCCCGCCCATCATCATGCAAAACGTCGCGCGCAACGGAACGCCCCCCGAGCGCGACATGGCGATTCACACCCTGGGCATCGGCGAGTCGTTCCGCGCCTACCGCGCCGCCCAGCTGCCCACTTTGCCGGCCGGCGTGCGGCGTATGCCTATCATGGCCCAGGCCACCATGATGCGCAGCATCTACGACGCCGATTACAGGACGGAGCTACCCGGCCGCCTGGTACGCACCGAGGGCGCGCCACCGACCGGCGACCCGACGGTCGATGAAGCCTACGACGGCCTCGGTGCGGTGTGGAGCTTCTACAACGACGTCTACGACCGCAATTCTATCGACGACCGGGGCATGCCCATGCTCGGCGTGGTGCATTTCGGCAAGGCGTTCGACAACGCCTTCTGGGACACGCGCCAGATGGTCTTTGGCGATGGCGGCCTCTTCAAGCGCTTCACCGCCGCCATAGACGTCATCGGCCACGAGTTGACCCACGGCGTAACCCACTACGAGACGGCTCTCAACTACTTCCAGCAAGCCGGCGCGCTCAATGAGTCCATCTCCGACGTGTTCGGCATCATGGTCAAGCAGCGGGTGCGCAACCTGAAGGCCGAGGAGTCCGACTGGATCATCGGCGCCGAGCTATTCAAGGGAACCAATCTCAACGGTGTCGGCCTGCGCTCGATGAAAGCGCCCGGCACCGCCTACGACGACCCGGTGCTCGGCAAAGACCCGCAACCGAGCCACATGAAGGGCTACGTCAACACCTTCAACGACAATGGCGGCGTGCACATCAACTCTGGTATCCCCAACAATGCCTTCTACCGCGTCGCGGTGGCCCTGGGCGGCTACGCCTGGGAGAAGGCGGGGCGCATCTGGTACGAAGCCCTGCGCGACCCAAAGATTCGCCGCAACACCGGCTTCACCGCCTTCGCCCGTCAGACTATCTACAATGCCGGCGTCCTATATGATGTAGGGAGTGTCGAGCAGAAGGCTGTGAGCGAGGCCTGGCGGCAGGTCGGCATCCAGCCCAAGTAGAGAGGAAGGGCCGCTATGGTCATCCGATTGGTAGCAGAGAGCACGGGCGTGGCGTATTTCCCCGGCCTCGCCCAGCCCGTGACCATCGACACGCGCGAACTGTCAGAGCCGGAGGCCGAGGAACTGCAACGCCTCGTCGACGAGGCCCGCTTCTTCGACCTGCCGTCGGCCACCCGTACCCCTTACCGCACGCTACCCGACATGTGGCTCTATTGCCTCACCGTTGAGGAAGGCGACCGCTGTCACACCATCCGCCTCACCGACCCCGCCGGGGACCCCATCCTGCAAACCCTCCTCGATGTCGTCCGCCACGATGCCGAGGCCGTGCGCCAGGCGTCGCGGGATAGTGATTGACAAGCGGCGCAAATGCAGGTATACTACATAAGAGCCTGTCAGGGTGGCCATACCACTATATCTAGTGGTCGGAGAACGAGTGACTGTCATCAAAGGAACCGCCGACGGACTGACGGTGACCCTCGGCCAGGGCGACTGGAACGAGGTCGTGGCCGCCCTCGAGGAGCGCCTCGCCGCCTCGCCCACCTTCTTTAACGGCGCGGAAGCTGCGCTGCGCCTCGACGGCCGGCCTCTGGACGCCGCCCAACTGGCCGAGCTACGCGACCTGTTCGCGGCGCATGGCGGCCAGTTGCGCACCGTGGTCGCCGAGGATGGCCCAACGCGCGCTGCCGCTCGCGGCCTGGGCCTGGCGACCAGCGCGCCGCGCGCCGTCAAGGTGCGCCCCACACGGGTAGAGGTGGAGACGACCAGCGGCATCGTCGTGCGCCGCACGCTGCGCTCAGGCCAGGCCATCCGCCACGCCGGCCACGTTGTTGTGATTGGTGACGTCAATCCCGGCGCGGAGATCGTCGCCAGCGGCGATGTGGTCGTCTGGGGGCGTCTGCGCGGCCTGGTCCACGCGGGCGCGGGGGGCGACAGCGGAGCCTGGGTGTGCGCGCTCCAGCTGTCGCCGACGCAACTGCGCATCGCCGACCGCATCACCCGCCCCCCCGAGACCACAGGGCGGGCCGGTCGCTGGACGCCGGAAGTCGCGCGGATTGAGGATGACAACATCGTCGTCGAAGCCTGGGAGACGAACTAAAGGAGACGCGCATGGGGGCCAGAGTCATCACCATCACGTCCGGAAAGGGGGGGGTCGGCAAGACGACGACGACGGCCAATCTGGGCGTCGCGCTCGCCAGCAGCGGCCAGCGCGTCGTGTGCATCGACGCCGACATTGGCCTCCGTAACCTCGATGTCGTCATGGGCCTGGAGAACCGCATCGTCTACGACATCGTGGACGTCGTCGAGGGGCGCGCGCGCCTGCGCCAGGCTATGATTCGCGACAAGCGGCTCCCCGAACTGAGCCTGCTGCCCGCTGCCCAGACCCGCGACAAGTCGGCAATCACGCCCACCGAGATGATCCAACTGGCCGACGACCTGCGCCCCGACTTCGACTTCATTCTCATCGACTCCCCGGCGGGTATCGAGCAAGGCTTCAAGAATGCCGTCGCCCCCTCCGACGACGTGATCATCGTCACCACGCCGGAAGTGGCGGCGGTCCGCGACGCCGACCGCATCATCGGCCTGGTTGAAGCCGAGGAGAAGAACACGCCGCGCCTGATCATCAACCGCCTGCGGCCCTCGATGGTCAATCGCGGCGACATGCTCAGCAAAGACGATGTCCTCGACATCCTTGCTATCGACCTGATCGGCATCGTCCCCGACGACGAGACCATCATTGTTAGCACCAACAAGGGTACACCCGTCGCCCTGCATAACCACTCGCCGTCGGGAACGGCGTTCCGCGACATTGCCCGCCGTATCATGGGCGAGGACGTGCCCATCCTGGAACCGGTAGATCAAAACAGCTTCATGGCGCGGCTCGCTCGCTGGCTGCGGGGTGAAGGAGGGCCGACGTGAGTTTCCTTGACCGCCTCTTCGGCCGTACCGAACCATCCAGCAGTCAACTTGCCAAGGAGCGCCTCCAGCTCGTGCTGACCTCCGACCGCACCAACATCACGCCCGCGCTGCTGGAGCTGATGCGCGACGACATCATCCGCAGCATCTCGGAGCATGTCGAGATCGACCGTTCGGGCATCCAGCTGAGCGTCTCCCAGGGGCGCGGCTACCATCGCGTCGTCGCCGACATCCCCGTGGTGCGGGCGCGCGAGTCGAGCGCCCCGCCTCGTCCTAGCCCGCGCCGGTCACGCCCGGCCGCTTCGACGAGCGAGTAGCTCCCACCCACCTGGAACAGCCGCAGGCCCACGGAACTTACCCGTGGGCCTGCGCCATGCTGCCTGCCTCCATTGTCCTACGGCGAGCGTAGTCCGGCCGCGCGTTGCACCGCCGGTAGGTATATCCGGTACGGCGACGTACCGATGAAGACCATGCCGGCCCCCGTTACGCCGCCCGCCTCCGCCGTCACCCGCACGCTGCTGCGGGTCGGCGGGATGCGCAGGGTTGCGCCCGCCTTGCCCTCGGCGGTCACGCCCAGCGTCACACTCGCGCCGCCCCCGTCGAAGCTACCCTGTTCCGCACTGAAGGTGACGAGCGTGCCAGCCGCGACCGGCCGCCCCACGCTGTCCAGCACCTCAGCCGTGACCTGTACCGTCGCCGAGATCTCCCCCGTGCCCGTGACGACGCTCGGCGCAACGACGACACTCACCCGCGCCGGCGGGCCAATGGTGAACTCCACCGAGCGCCGCACCTGGCGACCGCCCGCCGCCACGATGAGGTCGGTCACGCCGATGGTCGTACTGGCGGTGAGCGTCGTGGTCACGACGCCATCGACGGTGCCGGCCTGCTGGGGCGAGAACGTGCCCAGCGGCGCGGCCAGGGAGAAATTAACCGGCGTGCCATTCTCGACGGCGTTGCCATGCTGATCCAGCAGCCGCGCCGAGACCCCCATCTGATCGGCGCCGTCGGCAACCAGACGCGGTGGTACACGACTGGTGTTAGGAATCAGGACCACCGGCGGCCCCGCCAGCAGGCGCACCGGATAGGTGGTGACAAGGCTGCCGATGCTCACCGTCAGCACGCCCGTCCCAGCCACCGTCCCCGAGCGCAGCAGCGCCGTGAAGACGCCATTGGTAAGCGTACCCACGCTCGGCGTCAGGCTCGTGCCCAGATTGCTGGCGAGGCTGATGGGACTGCTGACGACGTTGTTATAGGCGTCGCGCGCCGAGATGACCAGCGCCGTCTGGGACTGGCCGTCGGCGGTCAGGCTCGGCTTCGATGGCGACAACGTGGTGACAGCGGGCGGCCCCGCCACATACTGCACCGGCGTCGACGCCGTCAGCGGACCGGCTTGCGCCGTTACCAGGGTCGTGCCCAGGCTGCGCGGCGCAGTCAGGACGGCCATCCCAACGCCGTTCACCGTTTCGGCAACTTCGCGGTCCAGCTCACCCAGCGCCGGGTTGAGCGCCAAGGTCACGGGGCTGCTGATGCCATTGGAGTAGGCATCGGTCAGCTCGAGGTGCAGCGTCGCGGTGTGCGCGCCACTGGCAACAAGGGTCGTTGGCCCCGTCACCCGCAGTCGATACGGCGCGGCGGGCACGACGCGGAACGTGCGGCTGGCGCTGGCCGACGCGACGGTCGCGGCCACCTGACCCTGGCATGTCTGCGTGCCGCCGATCAGGCCGACGGTGGCCCGCCCACCCACGGTCTGCGCGCTCGTTGCCTGAAGCGAGGCGGAGGCGCAACCGCTCAGGCTGAACTGGACGGTGTGGTTGTCCAGGACAGGGTTATTGTAGGCGTCGCCCACTGTCGCCGTGGCCTCGATAGGCGCGTCGCCCGCCGCCACCTCGATGCGGTCCAGGCTCAGGCTCAGCTGGGCCGGCGGGCCGGGTAGGATGGAGACGGGGCGCGCGTCGCAGTGGGCATCGGCGCAGGCGGCTACGCGCGCCAGCCCGGCCCGCGTGCCCGAGGCGAAGGTACGCTCGACGCGCCCCCCCTGAGTCGTCGCTATCAGCACCTGCTGGGGCACGCCGCCCACGTCGAAGCCGCCCAGCGTCGTCGTCAGGGTAACGACCGTGCCGTCGGTGACGAAGTTGCCGTAGCGATCGGTGAACGTGGCGACGAAGGGGGTGGTGACACCAGCGGCCAGGGTTCGGTTGATATTGACGGTGGCCGTGAAGGGTGCGCCGGGAATGATGCGAATCGGACGCGACGCCGTGTAGCTCTGCCCGTTGGAGATCATGCTGGCAATGAGGGTGGCATCGCCCGGCTGCGTGCCCGCCGTCACCGTCGTCGTGACCGTGCCGTTAGCGCCCGTCCGCCCGGCGGGTGGTGTGATGGTGAAGGGCGGCGGGTTGGTGCTAGGTGAGGCGGCGAACGCCACGTCCCACGCGGGCACGGGATTGTTGAAAGGATCAAAGACCTGGAGGCTGACCGCTGCGCTCTGGTCCACGGCCAGCGTCAACAGGGAGGGGTCCAGCGCGATGCGATTGGGCGGCGCGGCGATGACCCGCGTCGCCACATCCTTGCGGTTGTCAGCGGTGAACGACTCCGCCGTCGGGCTGCTCACCTGGATCGTCGTCGTGTAGATGGTATTGATGGGCGGCGGCGGGCTATCGGGGACTCGCACGCGCACCGTCACCGAGCGCGAGCCGTCTGGCGGCAGGTCTTCGGGGAAGGTCCACGTGACCACGTTGCCAGTACGGTTGTAGTTGGCGGGGCTGGCATCGATGAACTGCAGCTGCGCGGGCGCATTAACCGTGACGGTTGAGCCGTTGGCGGTGGCGCTGTTCTGGTTGAAGTCGAAGGGGTTCTGCCGTCCGCGATTGACGACGGTGGCGACCAGCGTCACTGTCTGCCCCGGCGTGACCGCGCCCGGCGAGCTGCCCTCCGCCGTCAGGTTCATCCCCCACAGGTCGGACGTTTTCATCATCAGGTTATTGCTACTGTTGCTGTCAAACAACGGGCCGCTGATGCGCGCCAGGAAGCGTATCGCTGCCGCGCCGGGCTTCGCGCCCGTGGCGATACGCAGCGTCAGGCGTATCGAAGCGTTGGAGTTAACACTGGCGATGGGCGGGTTGGGCGCGGGGACCGTGTACGTCCAGACACACTCCCCCGCACAGCTGGCGGTGGGCTGCCCGGTTGCCGGGTTGATGAGCTTGAGGAAGCCGGGCGGTGCGCCGGGATTCTGCGGCCAATACTCCTCCCAACTGACGAAAGAGGTGCTGATGGGCAGCGTCACGGTGATGCGCGCGTCCCGCGCCTCGGCCAGGCCTGAATTGGACAGAAAGACCTTGTAGTTGACGTTGTTACCCGGCAGCCAGGGCTGGCTGAGGTCTTCGGGTGGCGTCACATCGACCCCGAGGTCAGTGGTATAGATAGGCAGGAGCAGCGACGCGCTATCGACGGCGCCACCCGGCGCGCGCTGCGCCGTCGATGTGGTCACGGTCGCGTCGGACTGGAGGGTCACCACCGACGGCCACTGGTAGGCAGGGTCGATTTGGCCGCGGATAGTAATCGTGTTGCGCTCGCCGGGGGCCAGGCTGCCAATGACCCAGCGCCACGCCTCGCCGGGGCTACCCGGCGTCCGCGCCGTCGTGACGCCCGCCGGCAGAGTGACCTGAGGGTTGAGGAAGTGATCCATCAGCGTAGCTTCGACGAAGACATTGCGCGCTGTCGTCTGCCCCGTGTTACTGTAGGTAACGCTATACGTGACCTGCTCGCCTGGTGTGCGATAGCCGTTCGCCCCCAGCGGCGGTGATGTAGCCAGGTGCAGCGTCACATCTGCCGGCAGGAGGGGAATCGTTGCCGCGCCAGAGGTCAGACCCTGGCGGCTGGCCTGCACGACCAAGCCCTGCGCCGAGTAGCTATTCGGCGCGGTCAGTGTGACGCTCGCCGTGCCGCCGCTCAGGACGGGCGACGTCGAACTGAGGACGCCAGTCAAGGCGCTGGTGAAGCCAAGATTTACCGCGCCGGAATAGGTCTTGACCCAGTTGCCATCCCTGTCCACCGAGCGGATGGTCAACGTCGTCTGACCCCCATCGACCGCTACACTGCTCGGACTGGCCGTTACCTGGAGCGCGACGGCCGGCCCGGCGGCCACGTCCAGGGGTGTGTCGGCCCACGCCTGCCCGGCCTGCGCCCGCACGGTGAGCGGGCCAGCCAGTGTCGTGTTGAGGGTTGTGGTCGCCGTGCCCGTGGCGTCGGTGGTGGGGGTGGTAGGGGCCAGGTTGGCCGTTCCGGTGATGACGCTGAAGCTCACCAGATGCCCCGCGCTGACGCGGTTCTGATACTGGTCCCGCGCTACCGCCCGCACTGGCAGCGGCACGCTGGCCGTCGGCGCGCCCAGCGCTTCCAGCACCAGCGTCGACGGAGCGAGGGGTGAGAATTGCACACTGGCGGTGGCCTGGCGCGGGCCGACGCGGGCCGTGACCTGGGCCTGGCCGCTCACCTGCGACGTGACGGACGTGGCAGCGCGGCCATTCACCGTGGTAGCGCTCGCCGTGCTGAGTTGGCCCACGCCGCTCGGCGTGAACTGCACGGCTGTCGGCGCCACGGCGTTGCCGTAGGTGTCGCTTACCCACGCCGTCAGCGTCACGCTCTGGCCCACCGAAGAGCCGCCGGGGCCACCAAAGGTCAACTGCGCCGCCGCGCCCGGGTCAACCGCTACGTTGAGGGTTGGCTGCGCGTTGCCCGACGCCGCCGCGACGGTGATAGAGCCGCTATGGGTCGTCTGAAGAATAGCCGTCGCCTGCCCACCCGTCGTCACCGCCGACGGCGTAATCGTCGCGGGCGGCGGCGCGCTAAAGGTAACCACCGTGCCATCGGGCACGAACACGTCCTGAGCGTCGCGCAGGCTGACGGTGAGGGTGATGGGTCGCCCGACCACAGCCGCCCCCGCCAGCGCCAGCGAGCCGGTCTGGGCGGGTGGAAAGACCACCGTCGTCGTGTACGCGGCATCATTGTTGCCGCCATCGATGTCGCCGGCGGCCGAGACGTGGGCGCGGCTGGTCAACAAGGCGTCGCGGGGGGCAGTCGCGCTGACCGTGCCCGTGACCGCCAGGGTCGCCGACGCCCCCGCGCCGACACCCCCCACGTTCCACGTCACGTTGCGCGACGCGGGCGACCAGGCGCCGCCCTGCGTCGCCGTCTCAAAGTTGACGTAGGACGGCAGCGATTGCGTCACGACGACCCCGACCGCCGCCAGGTTGCCGCTATTCGTGTAGGGTAGGCGATAGCTGATGGTGCGACCGGGGGGAATCGTGTCAGGGCCAGTCAGGCCCAGGCGTAAGTCAACTCCGACCACGCTCACCGGCCCCGCCTGCGCCGTGTTGTTCGAGGTCTCGCTGTCGCCCGTCGCCGCGCTCACGGCGGCGTGGTTCACCAGCCCAGTACCCAGCGCCGCGCTGATCGGAACACGCGCCGCCAGGGTGAAACTCACCACGCTGTCGGTAATGAGCTCGGGCAGACTCCAGACCGGCGGCGAGGTAGACAGGCGGCTGAGGCCGGCCGCCTCAGCCGTGTCGGTGATCCACGTCAGGCCGCTGGGCAGCGTATCTGTGAGGCGAATCTCGGTCGCGGGCGCGGCGCTGGCCGTGACGGCGAGGGTATACGTCAGCGCCCCGCCGGGGCCGACGCTCGTCTGGGCGACTGTCTTGCTCAGACTGACATCGCCGCTACCTGCCTGAAGGCGGGCCAGGGCGGTAGGGCGCGGCAGCGCCAGCAAGGCCAGAACCCACACCACGGGGCCGAGGATGATAGCGCCGAAAACTTGAAGGAACAAGCGACCGCGAGCGCGGCGCGCTGATTGAGGCATGGGGTCACCCCCTCCGAGGGCTGACTCGCGGGCCGAACAAATAGCTTCCGTGCAATACGACGCCCGGCAGCGTATCCGGGTTACGGTGCGGGCGTTGTAACTCTTTATTCAGGGGAGGTAGCGCGCGCCAGGGCCGCCACGATGGCGTCAGGCACGGCGGCGTCCTGGTCAGGCAGGACGGTACGCGGGTCGCACATAACGCGGTCGGCCGCGATACGCGCGACGAGGGGCGGCCGGCCGCGCCGCAACTGCGCGACCACTTCATTGGGCCGCCCGCTGGTCAGCGCCAGCGCCCATGTCGGCAACGTCTCCCCGGGCAGCGAGCCGCCGCCAACTGTGCTCTCGGCCGCCACCACCGTCGCGTCGATGCCCCGCGCCGCGAGGGCCGTCGCCCAGGCCGTGGCGCGGGCGTGGAGCGTGTCCCGCGACGCGCCGATCATGGCCCACACCGGGATATTCTCGACATCGCCGCGTTGGTAGTGGAGCAGCGTAGCATGTAGCGCGGCCAGGGTCAGCTTATCGACCCGTAAGGCGCGGGTCAGCGGAAAGCGGCGCAGCCGCTCCACCAACTCGCGACGGCCGAGAATCAGCCCGGCCTGCGGCCCGCCCAGCAGCTTGTCGCCGCTGAAGGCCACCAGGTCGGCCCCCGCCGCCAGGCTGGCCTGGGGCGTCGGTTCGGCGGCCAGACCATAGGCCGTCGTATCCACTAGCGCGCCGGAGCCGATATCGTCGATGAGCCACAGGCCGCGGGCGTAAGCCAGGGCGGCCAGTTCGGCGCGGTCGGGGGTATGGGTGAAGCCGACGAGTTTGAAATTGCTGGCGTGGACCGTCAGGATGGCCGCCGTGTCGGGCGTGATGGCCGCCTCGTAGTCGTGGGCATAGGTGCGATTCGTCGTGCCCACCTCCACCAACCGCGCCCCACTCTGGCGCAGCACGTCGGGGATGCGGAAGCCGCCGCCGATCTCCACCAGCTCGCCCCGCGAGATGAGTACCTCGCGCCCCGCGCACAGGGCGGCCAGAATCAGGGTGACGGCGGCCGCGTTGTTGTTGACGACCAGCCCCGCCTCCGCCCCGGTCAGTTCGGCGATCAGGCCCGCCGCGTGGCTGTAGCGCGAGCCGCGCTCCCCCGCCGCCAGGTCGTACTCCAGGTTGGAGTAGCCGAGCGCCACGTCGAGCATGGCCTGGCGGGCGTCGGCGCTCAGCGGCGCGCGCCCCAGGTTGGTGTGGATGATGACGCCACTGGCGTTGATGACCGGCACGAGGGTCGGCTCGGCGCGCGCTTCGACA
>CAZJJF010000053.1:9805-14714 GCA_964546245.1 uncultured Anaerolineales bacterium | reverse complement strand
AAGCGAGCTTTTTGTTGATCTCATATACCCATGACCAATATTCTCAGACTTTTCTGATTATGGTATAGCACTCGGTGGTCTCTGTGCCTCGGTGGCCGCCCTCTCGGTGGCTCTCTCTAGGGTGGAAGTGAGGATGGATGGGGAAGGTGACGGATACGCTGATCGAGCTGCTGCGCCGCCAGGTCGAGGCGCGCCACACTGTCGTCTGGTACGACGACCAGGCGGTCTATGCCGCCGTGGCGGCGGGCCTGCGCCCCGAGCAGGTGGCGGGCGCGGCCGTCCACTGCTACGACCCGGGGCGCGGCTTCCTCGCCCTGCGCCACGACCTCGAACCCTCGTGGTCAGGCGACCAGCCGCCGCGGCTCATCATCTACGTCCCGCTGCGACAGGCAGCAACCGGCCACGCCCTCATTGAGTATGAGGTGGGCGGCGTGGTTGTCCAGCCGGGCGCCTCGCCCCAGGACCAGAACACCAGCCTGCCGGTCATCGCCCGCGCCGCGCTGCGCGCCGTCGTTCCGCCGGCCCAGGCCGAGCAGATGGCGAGCCAGGCCGAGGCCGGGCAGCTGAGCCTGGCCGACCTGGACAACCTGGCCGAGCAGGCGGCCGATATCCACACCGGCGTCCTCAAGACCCTCTTCGGCAGCGGCGACGCCCGCGTCGTGGCCCTCGCCTTCCTGTCCGACGGGGCGCGGGACGCCGAGATTGGGGCGCGCCACGCCGTCGATAACCTGGCCCAGCTGCTGAGCGCGGCCCTCGGCGTCGCCTTCGACACCCGCGGCGGCGTGGCGGGGCTGCGCGCCCAACTGGCCCGCCACATCCTGGTCACCGACCTGGTCGTCGGCCTGGGGGATGCTACGCCGCCGAGCCTGCGCAGCGTGCGCCTGGCCGACAGCGAAGTGGCGCGGCGCGAGGCCGTCGAGTGGGCCGCCGCCTGGCGCAACCAGCGCGACGCCGGCGCCGCCTACACCCGCCACGCCGACCAGGTCCAGGCCGACTACAACGTGCGCGGGTTGAGCCTCGACCTGGACGCCCTGCGGCGCATCGAGACCTTCGCCGCCACGGAGGCCATGCTCCAGGCGACCGTCGAAGCCGCCCTCGTCGCGGAGGCGACGCCCGACCTGGCCGCGCTGGTCGAGGCGCGCGGCCGTGGCTTCTGGTCCAGCCAGCAGCCGGAGACCAGGGCGCGCTGGGGGCTGATCGGCGACGCGGCCCACGTCCTGATCGAGGCCCGCCGCGTGGAGCGGGCCCTCAAGGCGAAGGTGTGGAGCGTGGCGGCCCTCATCGACGCCTACACTCAGGGCGAGACCCCGTGGTGCGCGCTGGACACCTGGCAGCGCCGCCTGGAGCGCGACCACCCTATGGCCGACCACGACCCGCACAGCCAGCCGTCCCTGACGCAGCTGGTCGCCCACGCCCGCGGGCGCTATGCCCAGGCCGCCGACCTGCTGGCGACGCGCTTCAGCCACGCCTACCACGACGCCCGCTTCGAGGCGCCCAAGACGCTGGCCCAGGGCAACATCTACGCTCAGCGCGTCGCCCCCGAAGCCCAGCGCGGCCGCGTCGCCTACGTCCTGGTGGACGCCCTGCGCTTCGAGATGGCCCGCGAGCTCCAGGGACTGCTGGGCGACCTGGGCCAGGCGACCCTGGAGCCGGCCCTCGCCACCGCCCCGACCATTACCGAGGTGGGCATGGCCGCCCTGCTGCCCGGCGCGGAGCGGGGTGTGACCCTGAGCCAGTATCGCGGGGCCTTGACGGTCCAGGTGGCGGGCAAGACCCTCAAGAATCGCGCCGACCGGGTGGCCCACTTCGAGGCCAGCGTCGGCCCGCGCGCCGCCGTCGCCAGGCTGGAGGACATCGCGCCCCTGCAAGACAAGGCCCTCCGCCAGCGCCTGGCGTCGGCCGACGTCATCCTGGTCACATCAACGGAGATCGACGCGACGGCAGAGAACACGCCGGCCTTCGCCCGCCGCACCCTGGATGAGGCTCTGACTCACCTGCGCCGCGGCCTGCGAACCCTGGTCAACCTGGGCGTGCCGACCATCGTCGTCACCGCCGACCACGGCTACCTGTTCGGCGAGCGCCTTGACGCGGGGCAGACCATCGACCCGCCTAGTAGTAAAGCGGTCGTGCTGAAGCGGCGCGTCTGGCTGGGCCAGGGCGGCGCCGACCTGGGCGCGGCGGCGCTGCGCACGCCCCTCGCCGCCCTGGGCGTGACGAGCGCCCTGGAACTGGCGACACCCTGGAACCTGGCCGTCTTTAAGGTCGCGGGCGGCGCCCTGGAATACTTCCACGGCGGCCTGTCGCCCCAGGAGCTGATCACGCCGCTGCTGACTCTCCGCGCAGGTGCGCCGGCCACGCCGGCCGCCCACGCGCCGGGCATCCAGTGGTCGCTGACGCCGGGCAGCCAGACCATCACGACGCGCGTGGTGTCGGTGACCATCACAGGCCAGCCGACCAAGTTGCTGCCCGTCGAGCCGCCCCTGGTGCGCGTCGAGGTGCGCGCCCAGGGCGCTCTCCTCTCCACGCCCATCAGCGCGGCGTACGGCTTCCAGGAACAGACCCGCGATGTCCAGCTGCGCGCCGTGCCGGACGATCCCATGCAGGTCGAGCGCAACACCGTCACGCTGCAGATCGCCGACGCGCCGGGCGTCAGCCACGTGACTATCCACCTGCTGGACGCGGCGACGGGCGCGACGCTTTACAAGACAGACCCGGTTCCCATGTCCATTTCGTTGTAGAATTGGCCTATCACGGTCAGGCGGGTGAGGTGCAGGGATGACAGAACTTGACGGCAGGGTCACCGAGGTCTTCGCGGGCAAGGTGGTGCGCAAGGATCTGGTGCGCCAGGTCAAGGTGGGCGCCAACGTGCCGACCTATGTGCTGGAGTACCTGCTCGGCAAGTACTGCGCCACCGACGACCCGGCGGCCGTCGCGGCGGGCCTGCGCCTGGTGAATGGCTACCTGGCCGAGCACATCATCCGCCCCGACGAGGCGATGAAGGCTCAGTCCCGCGTCAAGGAGCGCGGCCAGCAGAGCTACATCGACAAGGTTCTGGTGCGCCTCGACGGCACCAAGTATTGGGCCGAGGTCGTCAACTTCGGCCAGCGCTTCGTCCACATCCCCGACCACTTCGTGCGCAAGTACGAGCGGCTGCTGGAAGGGGGCGTCTGGGCGCAGGTCGACATCGAGTTTCGCGAGGACGAGGAGACCGGTGGACGCCCGCGCCCCTTCTTTATCACGGACCTGAAGCCCATCCAGCTCGCCACCTTCAGCCTCGACGACTACGTTGCCTCGCGCAGCCATCTGACCACCGACGAGTGGCTGGACCTGCTGATTCGAACCATCGGCTTCGAACCATCCCACTTCAGCCGACGGGTGAAGCTGCTCATGCTCATGCGCCTGGTCCCCATGGCCCAGCGCAACTACAACCTGGTCGAGCTGGGGCCACGGGGGACGGGCAAGTCCTACGTTTACCGCGACCTGACGCCCTACGCCATTCTCGTGTCGGGCGGCAAGACAACGGTGGCCAATCTGTTCTACAACATGAGCACGCGCCAGGTAGGCCTGGTGGGCCTGTGGGACGTGGTCGCCTTCGACGAGGTAGCGGGGATTCAGTTCTCCGACAAGACGGCGATTCAGATTCTCAAGGACTACATGGAGAGCGGCAGCTTCAGCCGTGGGCGCGAGGAGCTCGTCGCCGAAGCGTCGATGGTCTTCGCGGGCAACATCAACCAGCCGGTCGATGTGTTGGTGCGGACGGGTACCCTCTTCCAGCCTCTGCCCGACGAGATGCAGGATATGGCCCTCATCGACCGCCTGCATTTCTATCTCCCCGGCTGGGAGATGCCCAAGATGCACAACGAGTTCTTCACCGACCACTACGGCTTCGTCGTCGACTATCTGGCCGAGGCGCTACGCGAGCTGCGGCGCCAGAGCTTCACCGAGGTCATCGACCGCCACTTCACCCTGGGCAGCCATCTCAACACGCGGGACGCGCGCGCTGTGCGCCGCACGGTCTCCGGCCTGGTCAAGCTGCTCCACCCCGGCGGCGACCCGACCCGCGCCGAGGTCCAGGCATACCTTGAGCTGGCCCTGGAGGGTCGCCGCCGCGTCAAAGAGCAGCTCAAGAAGATGGGGGCGTTCGAGTACTACCAGACGTCCTTCTCCTACATCGACAAGGATGCCATGCAGGAGCACTTCGTCGGCGTGCCAGAGGCGGGCGGCCAGCAGGTCATCAGCCAGGACCCGCTGCCGCCCGGCACCGTCTACTCGGCAGGCCTGACCGAGGCCGACACCGTCGCCGTCTACCGCGTCGAGGTCAGCCGAATGAGTGGCTCGGGCCGCCTGCGCATCACAGGCAACGTCGACCGCGCCATGCGCGATTCCATCGTTACCGCCTACGATCACCTCAAGGCCAACAAGACGCGCCTCGGTATCGAGCGCGACCTGGATAGCTACGACTTCCACGTCCAGACGGTGGACCTGATTCCCGGTCAGGCGGGGGCGCCAGGGGGCGCGGCGCTCTTTGTCGCCATCTACTCGCTGCTGCGCGATAAGGCGGTGCAGCCCGGCCTGGTCGTGCTGGGCGAAATGACCATCCAGGGCAATATCCTGCCGGTGCGCTCCCTCGTCGAGCCGTTGCAAGTCATCATGGACCACGGCGCCAAGCGAGTCCTGCTGCCGACCGCCAATCGTCGCCAGTTCCTCGAAGTCCCGCCCGACATCCTCGAGCGCGTCGATCCTATCTTCTACTCAGAGCCCCTCGCGGCAGCTCTCAAGGCCCTGGGGATGGGATAGGCCGCCTCAGACCGGCGAACCATGTGAATGACACAGTCTCTTACTATCATCCAGCAACCGGTGGCGGGGGGGGGGGGCCGGGGGGGCGGCCCCGCCCGCCCCCATGGCACCC
>CAZJJF010000053.1:0-9795 GCA_964546245.1 uncultured Anaerolineales bacterium | reverse complement strand
TCGGGCGGCTCGTGGCGGCCGCCCGAGCGCGCAAGCTTGACCCCAATGGCGCACTGACCCCCCCAACGCCGACAGCGACAATGTCAGGGCCGCAACCCCACGAATTGACGAGACGTTGTATAATGTGAATTGACAGCCATGTAGGCAGGCAATGTCTCATACTGGTCTCGCCCCACGTGAGACAAGACCAGAGGGGGAGGCGCTCTCAGCCTAATCCAGCCGAAGCGCTCGGGTATCGAGTCAGGGGGGGGAAAATGCCGCGTCAGGATGTCACGCGGAGATCCCGGATTCTCGCCGCGCCGTCCTCGGGGAGACGTCGACACCGACGGGGATCGACCGCGCCAACCGATCAACTGAGACGATCCACATCTCGGCCGCCTGGCGTGGCCGATGCAAACCGGCCCGCGCTGCCGCCGACGAATCTGCCACCGACAGTGATGAGCTTCGTTGGCCGCGAGCGGGATCTGGCCGCGGCAGAGCTCATCCTCGCTCTTCCGCCCCCGCTGGCCTTGACCCTGACTGGGACGGGCGGCAGCGGCAAGACGCGGCTGGCCCTGGAAATCGGGCGTCGGCTGCTGCCTACGTTCCCCGATGGGGTGTGGTGGGTCCACCTGCACCCCATCTCGGACGCTGCCCTCGTCACCCCAATCGTAGCCAATACACTGGGGATCGCGGAGCCACGCGACGGCTCCATGTTGGACGCCCTGCTCGCTCACCTGCGCGACAAGCGCCTGCTGCTCGTGCTCGACAACGCCGAGCATCTGGTGGCCGAGTGCGCCGCGCTGGCGCAGACCCTCCTGCGCGACTGCCCGACCTTGTGCCTGCTGGTGACGAGCCGCCAGGCGCTCGGCATCCCAGGCGAGCGCCTGTGGCCGGTCTTGCCCCTGGCCGTGCCCGACTCGCGTCGCCTGGCCCTCGTGGGCGAGAAGGCTGTAAGGGCTCTGCTTGAATACCCTGGCGTACAGCTATTCGTGGAGCGCGCCCACGCCGTCCGGCCCTCCTTCGCGCTGACGCCGGACAACGCCGCGGCCGTCACCCGCATCTGCTGCGAACTAGAGGGTCTGCCGCTTGCCATCGAACTGGCGGCGGCGCGGATCAAAGTCCTGCCGCCGCAGGAGATTCAGGATTGGCTCGGCAGTGCGCTTCAGCTGCTCGCCGATAATCACCAGACTTCCCTTTCCCACTATTGCACACTGAACGCGGCCATCGACTGGAGTTTCCAACTGCTCACAGAGTCTGAGCGTGCCCTCCTGATGCGGCTCGCAATCTTTGCCAGCCCTGTGAGCTTCGGTACGATTCATGTCGTGTGCGGGGGGCCAGGGCAAACGCCGGCCGAGATGCTCGACTGGATGACGAAGCTGGTGGACAAGTCCCTCGTCATCGTGGATGAAACCGACAACATCGCGACGTATCGTTTGCTCAATCTGATTCGCCAATATGTGCTCATCAAGTTCGAGGTGGCTGGGGACGGTGCTGGCCTTCGGCGGCGGCACGCCGAGTTCTACGCTTCCCTCGCCGAGAGCATGACCAACTCCACGCCTGGCTCTGACCAGACGGTGACGCTGCGTCGCCTGGAGCGAGAGCACGACAACCTCCGCTCGGCGCTGACGTGGACGCTGGCCGAGGCAGACGTGGCTTTGGCTCTGCGCCTGGCAGGTGCGCTGTGGCCGTTCTGGGAGGCCCAGGGCCACATCGCGGAGGGGCGGCGCTGGTTGGACCGCGTGCTCGACCTGGCGGATGACGCGCCTGGCCCTCTGCGAGTCCACGCCCTGGACGGCGCGGCCGCTCTGGCCCACGCCCAGAGCGACTACTCGCGGGCCGTCGCGCTCCACGAAGAGAGCCTGGCCCTCAAGCGAGCCCTGGATGACCAGAGCGGGGCCGCCTTCTCCCTCCTCCACCTGGGCATGTTGGCGAAAGACCTAGGGGACAATGCGCAGGCCGGGGCGCTGTACGCCCAGAGTCTGGAGGTTTTTCGTGTATTGCGTGATCGCCCCCATGTGGCGCACGTCCTTCTGAACATGGGCATCCTGGCCCACGTCCAGGGAAACTATCGCGAGTCCACGGCGCGATTCGACGAGGCGGTGGGCCTGTTCCGCGCCCTGGGGGATCGCCGCGGCCTGGCCTCCGCCCTCAGCAATCGGGGCCTGGTAGCGCGTAATCGCGGTGACTATGACGGCTCGCTCACCTTCCATCAGCAGGCCCTTGCCCTGCGCCAGGAGCTAAGCGATGAGGTCGGCATCGCCTTCTCCCTCACCAACCTGGGTACTCTCGCCCAGGATCAGGCCGACTTTGACGCGGCACTAGGGTTGCAGGAGCAGGCGCTGGCGCGGTTCAGGGCGTTGGGTCATCGCTGGGGCACGGCGCTCTTGCTGAATACCCTGGCCGTGGTCGCCCTGTACCGTCACGAGTATGAACGTGCGAGCCAACGCTGCTGCGAGGGCCTCGCCATCTACCTGGAATTGGAGGCAGGTTGGGGGCAGGCCATGTCCCTCACCACCTTGGCTTATCTCGACCTGCACCGCGGGGATAGGCAGCAGGCCGTGACCCGCGCCCGCGAAGCCCTGGCCATTCGCCACGCCATCAACGACCAGCATGGCATTGCCGAGAGCCTCGAAGCTCTGGCGGCTATCGAGGTCGCCGAGGGCTGTCCCGGCCGCGCAGCGTGCCTGGCCGCCGCCGCCGAGGCCATTCGCGAGGCTATCGACGCGCCGCGCTCGCCCGCGGAGCAGGCGGACTTGGGCGCCTGGCTGGCAGGGCTGAATGAGCCGCGGTTGGCGACCAGGCTGGCAGAGGCGTACGCTCGCGGGCGCGCCATGACGCCAGGCGATGCTGTCGCCTACGCCAGGGCCGACCTTGACCTGGACGATGTCGCCGGCATGGGGAACCAGGCCGCTTCGCCTGAGGCGACAGTTGGCCCCGCGGAGTCTGACCAACGGGGTCAAGCCGGCCATGCCGCCACGCTGGCTGTTCGTCATGCTCTGCGCCATTTGGACGATCTCGCCCTCCTTAACCATTGCGACCTGGGTTTGTGGCTCGCTCCGCCCGCGGCCCCGGCCCTCACCGGTCGCCAGGTGCGGGCTCTTCTGCTAGCCACCATCGACAACCTCACCGCCAGCGCGGATAGCAGTACCCACCGTCTCGTTGCCCTCCGCCAGCGAGTCCTCCACAGCCGCTTCGTCGACAGGCGTGAGGTGGCCGACGTCTGTCAGGAACTGGCGCTTAGCGAGCGGCAGTATTACCGCGAACTGAAGCTTGGGGTGGAGATGGTCTCTGAGACCCTGTTTCGCGCCGGACAGCCTGGCAGAATCTTGGCAGAAACCCCCTTGTAGCCCGAGACACCACGCCGTATAGTAGGGAACAGTCATGCTCTGTCTTGCCTATCTGTGGCAAGTTCTGATGGCTGCTGAACATCGCCGTCCCCCCATGTCCAGCTCTGACAAATCCTGATCTCTGGTGCAACACCAGGGAGGCACCGTCATGGATGATATCCTGACCGTCGAGGAGATCGCCGACTACCTGAAGGTCAGCCGGACGACGATCTGGCGTTGGTGCAATGACGGTAAGCTCGACGCCTTCAAAGTCGGCCGTGGCTGGCGCGTCCGTCGCCGCGATCTCGAGCGCTTCATGTCGTCCGCACTGGAGACATCTGACGCTCGTGCGCCCAGCCCCCCCTCCGGGACGTAGCATGTCGCTGCCCTTTCTGTTGGTCCTGCTCATCCTGGTTGCGGGGGTTGCCTTCCTCGCCTTTGCCCTCGCTCGTCCCCACCTGAAGCCGCAGCAGGCCACCCGTGATGCCGGCGCGCGCGCTCGTACCCCCACGCCCCAACCGACGCCGTCCACGGGCGGCGCGCCCCTGCCCGACAGCCAGGCCGAGCTGGTTGCCCTCGAGGGACCGGAGAGGGGACAGACGTTTCTGCTCAGCATCGCTGAGACGCCCATCGGTCGGGGGAGTGAGAACAGCCTGCAACTAGCAGGCTTCCTCGTCTCGCGCAAGCACGCCCTCATTGCCTATCAGGACCGCCAGTACACGCTGTACGACCGAGAGAGCGCCAACGGAACCTTCGTGAATGGGCGGCGCATCGCTCAGCATCCGCTCCGCTCAGGCGATCGAATCCAGATTGGCCCGACGGTGCTGGAATTTCGATCCGGTCCACTCGCCGCGCCCAGTGAGGGGGATGGCGCGGCGAGTGGAGCGTACTCTACCCCGCCGCTGGCGCCGGGGCGTGTCCCGCCACAGCTAAGCCAACTCCCTCAACTGCGCGGTTATGAGCTTTACCCCATCAAGCAGGGCGGCGCCTCGATTGTGTTCAAGGGTGTGCGGCGCGGCGACCAGCAGGCGGTAGCCATCAAGGTTCTGCGCCAGGTCGACCCGTACGTCGAGCAAAAGTTCAAGGTCGAGGCCCGCATTCTCCGCTCGCTGCATCATCCCCACGTGGCGCATGCCTACGACTTCGGCGAGCAAGATGGGCTGTATTTCATCATCATGGAGTACTGCCCCGACGGCACCTTGCGAGACCGTCTGCGGCCGGGCCAACCACTGCCCCTTGACCCGGTGGCGTCCATCGTCGGCCAGGTGTGCGAGGGGCTAGACTATGCCCATCGTCACGGCGTCGTCCACCGAGACATCAAGCCGGAGAACATCATGTTTTCGGGCGGTGTGATCAAGCTCGTGGACTTCGGCATTGCCAAGCTGACAGGGGCGGTGACGCGCACGATGGACGGCATGATCATTGGCACGCCCTACTATCTGTCCTATGAGCAGGCGCGCGGCCAGCTTGTCGATCACCGCAGTGATATCTATTCACTTGGGGTGGTTCTGTACGAGATGGTCACGGGCCGCGTGCCTTTCGATGGGCAATCGACCCAGATCATCCAGCGCCATCTCAAGGAGGCGCCTGTCCCCCCCCGCCGCCTCAACCCGGCGCTGCCGTCGTCGGTGGAGGCGATCGTGCTCCGCTGTCTGCACAAAGACCGCACGCAACGCTTCCAGAGCGCAGGCGACCTGGCGGCGGCGCTTGGGGCGACGACTGCGGCCCCGGTCGTGCGGACAACGCCGCCTGCCCTGCCACGCTCAACCAGCAGCGCCGTCGGCCTTATCTACCTCACGGGGCCGCGCCGTGGGCAGAGTGTAAGGTTGGCTGCAGGCATCAACCCGCTCGACCGACGCAGCCTGGCTCCGGAGGACACCCGAATGTCGCGGCAGCACGCGCAGATCATCATCTACGGCCAGACGCTGTGGCTCGAAGACCTGGATTCGAGCAACGGCACGTATCTCAACAACCAGCGGGTGTTTGGCAGAGTGCCCTTGCAGGTGGGGGACGAGCTTCGCCTGGGCGGCACGCTGTGGCGCTTGATGGCGGCGTGAAGGGGTTAGCGGGCCAGACAGCGCCGAACAGATCGGGGCGTGGGCGAACTCGGCTGCCCGCAGAGAACTTGCTTCAACACCTCAACAACTGAAGGGTCGAGTAACCGATCGCCGAGGAGGTATCTCATGCATCGCTATCGACCGACGGGTGTGACTCTCATCGCTGTCCTGTTCTTCATCTACGGCATCCTCAGCCTGCTGGGCGCGCTGGGGATCATGGGGCTGCCGCTCCCCGACCCCATCGGGCGGTTTAGCCTGATCATCGGCCTGGTTTCCCTGCTCATCGGCGTTGCTTACCTGGCGCTGGGCTACGGGCTGTGGGACCTACGCGAGTGGGGGCGCATAGGGACCATCGCACTCAGCGCCATCGTACTGTTCGCGAACGTGATCTTCGGGGCCGCTATGCTGTTCGGTGTGGACCTGGGGGGCTTCCGGTTGAGCTTCCCGGGCGTGGGAGCGGGCGCCCTTATTCAGGCCGCTATCGCGGGCCTGATCATCTACTACCTTTCGCGGCCTGACGTTCGTGAGGCCTTCCAGGAGCTGCCAACGCCCGCCTGGTCTACCGCCTCCCTCGGCACGCCAACCATCGCTTCGGCCCCGACCAACATCATCGCCCCTGAACCGCTGCCTGCCGCGCCCATCGCCGTGGCTGCCATGCCCCGCCCCACGGAGCTGGTTGCCCCGCCGCTGCCGGTGATTGCCTGGCTTGTTCCGCGATCTCGGGGGCGTGGCGCGCGACAGTACCCAGTCCAGTCGCACCGGGCCATCATTGGCCGTGACGACAGTCGGTGCGAGGTATGCCTCGACGACCCCACGGTTTCCACCGAGCACGCCGCCGTTGTTTTCGAGAACAACCGCTTCATCGTCCAGGACCTGGCCAGCCGCAACGGCACTTTCGTCAATGGTCAGCGCGTCCAGCGGCAGATGCTCTACGACGGCGACGAGGTTCGCCTCGGCAACACGGCCCTGGTGTTCAAGCAGGTCTAGCCCTTCGGCCGTCAACATACAGCGCCACCGCGAGAGTCGCGCAGGAGGTTCTACTGTGAGTCCTTACTCGGATCCCGACCGCCCTACGACGCGCACGCCTCGACCGGAAGACAACCCTGTGGAGTCGCTGCCGCCGCGCAGCCAGCCTACCCAGGCCATGCGATGGGACGATGGCTTCAGCGGCGAGGCGCCGTCGAATGCCACGCGCATCATGCGCACAGGTCCGCCTAGTTTCGCCTGGCTGGTCATCCTGAACGGCCCGTGGGCCGGTCACCTGTTCCGCCTGGACCCCAAGGGTACAGTGATTGGCCGTGACGGTCGCAGCGACATCATCCTGGATGAGGATGCGGTGTCGAACCTGCACGCCAAGGTTCGCGCCGAGGGCGAGGAGGACGGCCGCCCGCTGTTCTTCATCCAGGACCTGGCGAGCAGCAATGGTACGTTCGTCAATGGCGCGGAGATCGTCAAATCGCTGCTTCAGGACGGCGACCGAGTCCTGGTCGGCCAGACGACCTTGGCCTTCAAGCAGGTCTGACTCTTCAGACCCAGTCAAGAGGAAGGCGGCTATGGAAATCTTGGTGTCGGCCGGGTCAGCCCTGGCCTTCATCGTTGCACTCGCATGCGCGATGGCTGTATTCGCCCTTGCCCATCGTCGCGAAGAGGCGGCCACGCCTTACAAGGCCGTGACCGTCGCGACGGCGATCCTAAGCCTGCCGGGCGCGGTTTTGGCGTTTGCTCCCGACCTGGTCGACTCGACCACGCGCCTCGCTCTGTCGTATCTAGCACTGGGTGCGGGCGTCGTTGCGCTCATCACGGCCCTGGTGTACGGGCTGCGCGCCAGCCCACCCTCTGCGCAGCATATCCCATGTCCCCGCTGCGGGCGCGATGTGGACGCCTCGTGGGATGCCTGCCCCTACTGCCACTACAACTTCGCGGCAACGCTGGTCAGTCATGACCCGACCATCCCGGAGGGCCTGTATCCGCCCCCGCTCTCACCCCAGCCGCTGCGCGAGCCGGTCGTGGCGGCGCCGGGCCTGGCCCAACCGATAGACGACCGGCCCGACCAGACTCGCATCCTCCGCGAGCCGCCGGGGCATCTGGCCTGGCTGGTCGTGCTCAACGGCCCTCACGCCGGGCACGAGTTCCGGCTCACGGATGACATGCTCATCGGCCGCGACGGCGCGCGCTGCGACATCGTGCTGGAAGACTCGGCGGCCTCGGCGCTCCACGCCCGCCTGCGCCTGGTGGACGGCCAGTTCACCCTGTCGGACCTGGGCAGCAGCAATGGCACGCTGGTCAACGGGGAGGCTGTCGTGCGTCAATCGCTGCATGACCACGACCGTGTCCAGATAGGCGAGACTCGCCTGGCACTGATCCAGGTGCAGGATGTGGTTGCCGAGTTCGTCGCGCCCAAGATGTGACGGGGGACGCTATGCTGCTCATACCCCGAGTGCTTGCTCGAGTGGCGCTAGTGATTGGCTGGCTTGCCTTACTTCTCGGCCTTGCAGGGCCATCTCACCGGGTAACGGCCCAAGCTGATCGCCCTCAGCACAAAGTCGTATTCATCTCGGGCTGGCAGATAGCCGCTGCCCTCGGGCCAGAGCTTGTTTGGGCGCCACTCCCCAAGCTCATAGCGACGTTGACCGAGCCATATGATCCGCGGCCAGAGTGGACCGCTCTCAAGGACTACCTCAAGACAAGCTGGATCACGCACAACCAGCGTCTGGAGGATAAAGACTTCCTCTACTACAGCTACTCCGGGAAGTATGGAAAGGAACCTGACGGGAGGGACGACTACACCAATCCGCTCTACACTCGTGGCGATACAACATTCTACTTGGGCACACACTGGGGACAGGCGGATTATGCGAGCCGCGCCGAGCAGCTTGAGAAGCTCGTCACCGCCTTCCCCAACGCTACTTTCGACTTGGTGGGCCACAGCCTCGGCGGCGTTACCGGCGCCTACTGGGCAGGTACTCGCATGGCCAGCCCTATTCCCGATCCCAAGTCATCGTTGCGTCGGGTCAACAGCCTGACAACCCTTGATAGTCCCCTGCAAGGGCAGGCCGGCGGCTGTTGGTGGGGGAAGGCGCTGCTTCAGGAGATACCCTCTGCAGTCGTCTCCTCTGTCGCCGATGCGCCTGGGCGACTGGCCCTCCAGACCATTGCTAACAAGGCAGATGGCGTGGTAGAAGCTCCATATGCCACTCTACCAGGCGTCTGGCGGAATCTATCGGACTACTTGGGCAACAAGCCGGCAAGCGTGGGCGATGTGTTCTGTGGCATCGATGCTCACGGCGAGGTGGTCAACAGTCAGTTGACCAAAGCGGCAATTGCCACAGCGATCATGTCAGGGCGAATCGTTCAGCCAGCCTGGGACAAGCCTCTCACACTCAACAGTAGTGACCTCTCTGCCCCGGTAAGACTCGTCATTGGGGAGCCGAAGCCACCCTATGACGCGAAGCAACTTAAGGTCAGGGTAGGTCAGGCTGAAGCGCGCATCGTCAGCGTTACCCCGACCCCCGTCGACCACTTACTGTTTGTCGATTTGATTCCTCCCCAGACTTACGCCGGAACGGGCAAGTCCTATCCCCTGACTCTCATTGTAGACCGTGGCGCGCAGGGCCAGTGGGAAGATATGGTTGCAGGTGCTATCGTATACCCTCTCGCTGACAGCAGCATGCGCCCTCCGACAAGCAGCGTCGCTACCGCCACTGCCCTGGTCGTCGATGTGTCGGGCAGCATGCGTAGCTCCTGGAAGGAAGGGGTAAAGATTGAGTCAGCGAAGAAGGCAGCCAGCGGCCTGCTGCGGTTACTGTCGCGCGAGGGCCAGGCGGGCAGCGCCGCGCATCAAGCATTTCTCGTGCCCTTCAGCACTACCGCCAGCGTGGTGCAGCCCCTCTCCCAGGACTACGACAAGTTGCAGGCATCGGTGGCCGCTTTAACACCCAACGGCAACACCAACATTGGCGACGCCCTCACCAAGGCCACTGCGGAGTTGGGCAAGTCGCCAGCGGGATCGCAGAAGATCATCATCCTGCTTACCGACGGCCAGACCAACGAAGGCCTTGGCCCCGACGCCATCCTGGCTGGCCCCGTAGCGCAGGCTTCGAAGGCCAGCATCTGCATTCATACCGTCGGTTACGGCAACCCCGGCGATCTCAACGAAAGCTTCCTACGACAGGTCGCCCAGACGAGCGGCTGCGGGGAGTATCACTACGCGACGGACGCTCTGCAACTCCAAAACATCTACATCAAGGTGCGCCACGAGTCGTCGGGCAAAGCCCTCCTCGACGCCGACGGCCAGATAGCCCAGGGGCAGACGACCGCGGCCCAGACAATTCAGGTGCCCGCCACCCAGGGCGAACTGCACGTCACCCTTAACTGGCCGGGCAGCCGCCTTGACCTGCTTCTCATCGATCCCCAGGGGCGTCGCGTTGATC
>CAZJJF010000052.1:0-14779 GCA_964546245.1 uncultured Anaerolineales bacterium | reverse complement strand
TACTCGTCGAACTCGCTCCACTCGGCGGTGGTGGAAATCATCGTCAAGAAGGGCGGCCGCTGCCGTTATACCACCATCCAGAACTGGGCCAATAACATCTACAACCTGGTGACCAAGCGCGCCGTGGCATACGAAGAGGCCAGCGTGGAGTGGATCGACGGCAACCTCGGCAGCCGCCTGACGATGAAGTACCCGGCGGTATACCTGATGGGCCGCAAGGCGAAGGGCGAAACCCTGTCGGTGGCCTACGCCGGCCCCAACCAGCATCAGGACGCGGGCGCCAAGATGGTGCACGTCGCGCCAGAGACGACCTCGACCATCCTGAGCAAGTCCATCAGCAAGGGCGGTGGGCGCACCACCTATCGCGGTCTGGCTAAGGTGCAGAAGGGCGCGCACCACAGCAAGCTCAACGTGCGCTGCGACGCTCTGCTGCTGGACCCGCAGAGCCGTTCCGACACCATTCCCTACATCGAGGTGGAGGAAGAGCACACTCTGATGTCCCACGAGGCGACGGTTGGCAAGATCGGCGAGGACCAGTTGTTCTATCTCCAAAGCCGCGGCCTGAGCGAGAACGAGGCCATGTCGACCATCGTGCTGGGCTTCATGGAGCCGTTCACCAAAGAACTGCCCATGGAGTACGCCGTAGAGTTGAACCGCCTCATCCAGTTGGAGATGGAAGGCTCGGTCGGCTAACGCGGGGCCGCTACGTCCACGCGCGGGATACTTGTCGCATCCCGCACACGGGAGGGCCAGAGGCAGCGCCTCAGCCCTCCCGTCACCTGTCACCCGCTCATATGGATACCGATACCCTGCACGGAGTCGCTATGCCTGATTACATTGCCGTCGCGAAGACGTCCGATATTCCAGCCGGACAGGTCCGCTATTTCGATTTGGTAGGTTTCCCCGTTGCCGTGTGCCACGTTGAAGGCGAGGGCTTCTACGCCATCGACGACGTGTGTACCCACGATGGTGGGGCGCTCGACCAGGGTGAGCTGGACGGCGAGGAGATCGAGTGCCCCCGCCACGGCGCGCGTTTTAGTGTGGTGACAGGGGCCGTCCTCGCCCTCCCCGCCACGCAGCCTATCCAGACCTACCCGCTCCGCGTCGAGAACGATACAATCTATGTCAACCCCGTCGCGAACCCGACCGTCTAGGGTCGCCGGGTTACAGCGGCGCAGGCGCGAAACGAGCAGGCTTCGCGCCCGCCGCTCTACAGGAAGAACGCATGCCTGAGATTACCCAGCCGACCCGCATCCTGGTCATCATGGCCCATCCCGACGACCCCGAATTCTCCGCCGGCGGCTCCGTCGCGCGCTGGACGAGCGAAGGTCACGAAGTCGTCTATGCCCTCGTTACCGATGGCTCCAAGGGAACCGATGACCGCGAGGTGTCGCCCCCCGATCTCGTCGCGTTGCGCCAGGATGAGCAGCGCGCCGCCGCCGCCGCCGTCGGCGTCCACGAGATCATCTTCATGGGCTACCCTGACGGCGAGGTTGTCCCCGACCTGACGCTACGGCACGATCTGGTGCGAGTGATTCGCCAGGTCCGGCCGGAGATCATCGTCGCGCCTGACCCGCAGACGCTGTTCACCGTGTTCGGAACCATCAATCATCCCGACCACCGCGCCGTGGGCCTGGCCGCCATGGACGCCATTTTTCCCGCTGCTCGCAACCACAACTATTTCGCCGAACTACTGGCCGAGGGGCTGGAGCCGGTGTATGTCAAGGAAGTATATCTGAGCGGCACGCTACACCCTGATACGTGGATTGATGTAACGGCCACCCTCGAGCGCAAGATTGAGGCGCTACGGGCGCACAAGTCGCAAATCGCCGATATGGAGGGCCTTGCCGGGCGTATGCGCGAGAGGATGCGCCAGGCCGATAGCGACCCCGATCACCCGGTGTATGTGGAGGCCTTCCGCCACCTGAAGCTGTAACGCGGCAGCCAACCGACTCGCGCGGGATAGCCGCGTCCCACGCGAGTGCGTGCGGCGGATGCGGCTGTCCACCGCGAGCGCCTTGTTTATGTCCATCCAACGGCTGCCTGGTATCGCCTATCGCTTCGTCTTCGTGTGGCTCATCGACGCTCTATCGATCCTGGTCGCCGCTGCCCTGCCCATTGGCATCCACATCACGGCTGACAGCGCGCTCCAATTCCTCAGCGTTGCCCTGTCTGTCGCGCTGGTGATCGGGTTGCTGAACCTCATCGTTCGACCCGTGCTGCTCGTGCTCACCCTGCCCCTCAACGTTCTGACCATCGGATTGCTCAACGTCCCCATCAACGCCCTCATCCTGGCCCTGGCGGCCTGGCTCATCCCCAGTTTCGAGGTACAGGGTATCGGGGCGGCCTTGATGGGCAGCTTGATCATCTCCGCCGTCAATACCTTCTTGACCAGCCTTACCACAATCGACGACGACTACGAGTTCTATCAGGGCGTGGTCGAGTGGCTGAGTCAGCGTCAGCGGGTTACTCCAGCCGGAGTAGCCGAACGCGGCATCATCATGGTTGAGATCGACGGCCTCAGCTACGACCGCCTCGTGCATGCGACCCGACGCGGCTATATGCCCGCGCTCCGCGCTATGCTGGGCAGCGGCCGACATCGCGCCAGTGGCGTGGATTGTGGCTTGCCTTCGCAGACCTCCTCATGTCAGTCGGGCATTCTATTTGGCGACAACTATGATATTCCGGCTTTTCGCTGGTGGGACAAGGCTACCCAGCGGCTCATCGTGTCTAACCGATTGTCCGATGCGCGCTTGCTCGACGAGCGACTCGCGAAGGGCCACGGCCTGCTGCGCGGCGGATCCAGCGTCGGCAATATGCTGTCGGGCGATGCGATGAAGAGCGTCCTCACCATGTCCACGATGGACCCGCGCACGCTCGATGAGGGGCGCTGGCGGCAGGAGGACCTGTACCTCTTCTTCCTGAACCCCTACATCTTCACGCGCAGCCTCATCCTGACCATTGGCGACCTGTTCCGCGAGCTGTATCAGGGGTTTCGCGACCGGGTAACCGACCGCCAGCCCCGTATCAACCGCCTGGAGAAAGGCTACCCTGCCATCCGGGCGGCGACCAACGTTTTCCTGCGCGATCTAGAGACGTTCCTGGTCGCCCTCGACATTATTCGCGGCATGCCAGCCATCTACACCAGCCTCATCGGCTACGACGAGGTCGCCCACCACGCGGGACCTGACAGCAAGGACGCCTACCAGACACTGCGCGGCATCGACGCCGCTGTGCGCCGCATCCAGGACATCATCGCCCGCAAGGCGGGGCGACCCTACGACCTGTTCGTTCTGTCGGACCACGGCCAGTCCTTCGGCGCTACCTTTGCCCAGCGCTATGGCATGACCCTCGCCGAGCTTGTCCAGCAAGCGGCCGAGGGCCGCGCGACGGTGCACACGACGACGACGGCGCAGCCTGACGAGGGCTCGGCCCTGGTGCTTGTCACCGAACTGCGACGCCTCGGCCCGCTGCCGCGACAGGGCGGGGTGCGCCGACGGACGGTCGACCGTTCGCTGAAGGCCCTGGAACAGCGGCTACCACCGGACGAGACCATGCGCCCCGTCGAGCCAGGCGGTAGCGCAGATGAACCCATCCACGTCACCGTCAGCGGTAATCTGGCGCACATCTACCTGCCATTGTCCCACGGCCGGGTTGACCTGGATGCCACCCACGCCGCCTATCCGGGCATGGTAGACCTGCTGGTGAACCATGAGGGCATCGGCTTCGTGGTGGCGTTCGATAATGGCTACCCGGTCGTTCTGGGCAAGGCGGGGGCGCGCGACCTGGAGACTGGCCTGGTAACAGGCATCGACCCACTGGCCGCCTTTGGGTCGCCAGAGCTCCGCGCCGGCCAGGTCCGCCGCCTGGCCGAGTTTCCAAGCGCGGGCGACCTGATCGTCAACAGCGCCCTTTATCCCGACGGCACGGTTGCCGCCTTCGAGGAGTTGATTGGCAGCCACGGCGGGTTAGGTGGGCAACAGACGGAGGCCTTCCTGGTTCACCCAGCCGATATGAACGTGCCGCCGACCAGCAACGCTACTGATGTCTTTGCCATTCTCAACGGGCGCCGGGGACTGGTGAAGCTGGCCGAGGGCGCGCCCTCGGTCGTCGTTGATGCCTGGAACGGGGCCACCCTGGCGCGCGGCCTCAGCCGGTGGCGCACCTGGCTACCCCTGGCCGGTGGCGCGGCCCTTCTCAACCCCGGCGCCTATGCCCGCGTCGCGCGCGACCCCTACATGACCGGCCCCGCCCTCTTAATTGCCGCGCTGAGTGTGTCCATCACCGCCATGCTGGCGGCCCTCCGCGCGCCATCGTTGGCCGCCTTTGGCCTGGTCTGGCCCATCGTGCCCGGCATTCTCATGGTGGATTTCTTCGTCGCCTTCCTGGCGGGGCGTCTCCTCGGCGGACACAGCGACAACGGCAGCGCAGCGCGCAGTATCGGCTTCGCGCAGGTCACCGCCCTCTGCGCCCTGGCCTCGTTCGTGCCCGGCCTGGGCGCGCTGGCGCTCATCGTCGGCTCCTTCCTGGGCTTCGTCGCAACCTGGATTGGCGTCACCGAGAGCATGCGGCTGCGAGGCTGGCGCGTCGCCTTGTATCCGATCGTGGGCGCTGCCCTGCTGGCCGCCGTGTTTATCGTCGCCGTCGCTATCCTGGATAGCGTGGGTATCACGGCCCAGGCGCTGCAACGGTTCTTCCCAGGACGTTGAGGCCAAGAGGTATTGAAGCGATTGAAGCGAATGCAGGCGATCACCACCTCTCAAGCGCAACCCGATAGCGTCGCCCTGGGTGGCCTCTCGACACAGGAGGTCGAGGCCCGCCGTGCGCGGGGCATGGGCAACACGGCCCCGCCGCCGACCGGCCGCACCTATGCCGAGATCTTTCGCGAGAACATCGTCACCTTCATCAATGGTGCGATCTTCGCGCTCGGCCTGGCGTTAGCCCTGCTCGGCCGCCCCGGCGACGCCGTTATGTCCATCAGCATCATCACGCTGAACATCCTGGTCAGCGTGGTCCAGGAGATTCGCGCCAAGCGCACCCTCGACCGCATCGCGCTCCTCACGCGGCCTACGGCGACGGTCATCCGCGACGGCCGCCCGGTCGAGCTGCCGCCGGAGGAACTGGTCATTGGCGATCTGGCGCTGGCCGACGCGGGGGACCAGATTCTTCTGGACGGCCACCTCGTGAGCGGGCGCATGCTGGTCGATGAATCGCTACTGACAGGCGAGGCCGATCTGGTGGCGAAGCGCGAGGGCGATCCCGTCTATTCCGGCAGCTTCTGCACCAACGGGCGCGCCAGCTACGCGGTCGACAAGGTGGGCGCGGACAGCCTCGCTAACCAGATCACAGCGGGAGCGCGCGCCTTCCGCCGCGTGCTGACCCCGCTACAGCGCGAGGTCTATCTGGTCATCCGCATCATGCTGCTGGTCGTCATCTACCTGTCGTCGCTGCTCATCTTCAACGGCCTCATCAAGCAGCTGGCGCTCGTGGACAGCGTGCAGAACGTGACCATCCTGGCGGGTCTGGTCCCCAATGGCCTGTTCCTGTCCATCTCCATCGCCTATGCCCTGGGCGCGGTGCGGATCGCTCGCTCGGGCGCTCTCGTCCAGCAGTCCAACGCCATCGAGTCCCTGAGCAACGTTGATACTCTCTGCCTGGACAAGACCGGCACCCTAACCACCGGCGACGTCCAGTTCCAGGGTCTGTATCCCCTGGCCGCGACGGGCGACACCGTCGCCGACACGCTGGGCATGGCGATGGCGAGCGCGGCATCGGGCAACAAGACCAGCCAGGCTATCGCTGACGCGCTGCCCCGGCCGAGCGCGCACCTCGTGGCCGAGATCCCCTTCTCATCGGTACGCAAATGGAGCGCGGTGGCCCTCGCCGACGGCGAGCGTCAGGGAATCTACGCCCTGGGTGCGCCGGAGGTGATGCGCGCCCACCTGGGCCTCGACACGCCCGACGGCGTGACCTGGGGCGAGATTGCGGCGCGCAACCGCCGCCTCGCCGACGAGGGTTTGCGGGTATTGCTGTTTGCCCACTCACCCGACCCGTCGGTACTGCACGACGACGATGACGCATCGCGGCTGCCGGTCGGGATGACGCCCCTGGCCCTGGTCGCGCTGAGCGACGAGTTGCGCCCCGACGCCCGCGAGATTCTGGCGCGCTTCGGGAACGCGGGGGTGGAGCTGAAGATCATCTCCGGCGACAACCCCGATACCGTCGTCGCGCTGGCCCGCCGCGCGGGTTTCAGCCGCGATGCCCGCGCTGTATCGGGCCTCGAGTTGGCCGAGATGTCGGAGGCGCGCTTCATCGAGACCGTTCTCGAAAGCCAGGTCTTCGGACGCATTACCCCGCAACAGAAGGAGCGCATCGTCCAGGCGCTCAAGGACCACGGCCGCTACGTGGCGATGATTGGCGACGGTGTCAACGACGTGCTGTCTCTCAAGCGCGCCCATCTTGCCATCGCCATGCAGAGCGGCAGCCAGGCCACGCGGGCCGTCGCCGACATCGTCCTCCTCGGCGACAACTTCAGCGTTCTGCCCCATGCCGTCGCTGAGGGACAGCGCATCCTCAACGGCATGCAGGACATCCTCAAGCTCTACCTGAACCGCATCCTGACCGTCGGCCTGGTCATCGTGTCGGCCCTGGTTATCGGCGAGTTTCCGATCTTGCTGCGGCAAGGCACACTGGTCACCATGCTGTCGGTCGGCATCCCTGCCATCCTGCTGGCCTACTGGGCACGGCCGGGCGCAACGGCCAAGGGCAGCCTGCTCAACCGTCTGTTTGGTTTCGTGCTGCCCTCAGTTCTGACTTCAAGCGTCATCGCCCTGCTGCTGTTCTACGGCACATTTCTCCTGCTGGTAGTCGTGCCGGGTCTTGGGGGGCAGCCGCCCGACGCCGCCGACCTCGAAACTATCATTCGGGTGGCGCGCGCTGGCGCACAGACGGTTCTCGTCTCCTTCCTCGTCGTCGTCGGTTTGCTGGCGGTTGTTTTCGTCCAGCCGCCGTCGAAGTGGTGGGCCGTCGTGTCGCCTGTCAGCCCCGACCGCCGGCCGGCGCTCCTGGCGGGAATCCTGTTTCTCGCCTTCGTCGTCGTCAACTCGTCCCTCATCCCACGCCGCTTCTTCACCCTGGCCCGCCTGGCCCCCCTCGAAGTCGTCCTGGTCGCCATCGGCGCGCTGGTGTGGCTGCTCGTCGTGCGAACCGTCTGGCGTCACCGCCTCCTCGAACGCTTCCTGGGCGTACCCCTCACCTCGGTGGATGGGGACGCCTGAGTAAGCATAGCCCTCTATCGCAGCGCCTCGGCCACCCGCCTCGCGCCGGCAGTCTATGGCTACTATTCACCAGCGAGTGCTCGTGACTGTGCGCGCGATGCTATAATAACCCCCCGCCCGCTTCCGGAGACTTCGCATGGCTGCCTTGCCGACGGGTACGATCACCTTCCTGTTCACCGACATCGAGGGCAGCACCCAACTCTGGGAGGCCCATCCCGACGCGATGCGGCCGGCGCTGGCGCGCCACGATGCCCTGTTACAGCAGGCGATGGCGACGCACCGGGGCTACGCCTTCAAGACGGTGGGCGACGCGGTCTGCGCCGCCTTCGCCACGGCGGGGGACGCCCTGGGCGCGGCGCTGGACGGGCAGCGCGCGTTGGCTACTGAGAGGTGGGGTGAGACGGGGCCGCTGCGGGTGCGAATGGCCCTCCACACAGGCATCGCTGATGAGCGCGATGGGGACTACTTCGGCCCGACTCTCAACCGCGTCGCCCGCCTGTTGTCGGCCGGCTACGGCGGCCAGGTTCTGCTGTCCCGAGTCACCTACGACCTGACGCGAGGCGCCCTACCCGACGGCTGCTCTACGCGCGATCTGGGGGAGCATCATCTCAAGGATTTGGGCGAGTCAGAACATATCTACCAACTGGTCGCGCCCAGTCTTACCGCTGACTTTCCGCCCCTCAAGACCCTGGCTACTTACCCAAACAACCTACCGGTTGAGTTGACGAGCTTCATCGGACGCGAGCGGGAGACGGCCGAGGCTAAGCGCCTCCTGTCAGGTACGCGGCTCCTGACTCTCATCGGGCCGGGCGGGACAGGCAAGACTCGCCTGGTGACCCACGTCGCCGCCGACCTGCTAACCGACTACCCCGACGGCGCGTGGCTGGTGGAGTTGGCCCCACTGGCTGACCCGCCCCTTGTCCTCCAGACGGTCGCGACAACCTTTAACCTGCGCGAAGCCCCCAACGTCCCCCTGGCCGAGATGCTGGTCAGCTACCTGCGCCACCGGCGCGCGCTGCTGATGCTGGATAATTGCGAGCATCTCATTGAGGCCTGTGCGCGTCTGGCGGACGATCTGCTGCGCGCCTGCCCCCGGTTGACGATTCTCGCCAGCAGCCGCGAGGCCCTGGGCATCAGGGGCGAGACAGTGCAACGTGTGCCACCCCTCAGCCTGCCTGACCCTGCCAACGCGACGCCGGAGGCGATTGCCCATTCCGAGGCGGCCCAGTTATTCGTCGACCGTGCGACGGCGACGCAGCCGCGCTTCACCCTCACCGAGCACAACGCCGCTGCCATCGCCCAAATCTGCCTTCGGCTCGACGGCATTCCCCTGGCGCTGGAACTGGCGGCGGCGCGGGTGCGCGTCCTGATGCCTGAGCAGATTGCCGCACGACTCGACGACCGCTTCCGCCTGCTGACCGGCGGCAGCCGCACGGCCTTGCCCCGTCAGCAGACGCTGCGCGCGCTCATCGACTGGAGCTACGACATGCTGCCCGATGAGGAGCGCGACCTGCTGCGGC
This sequence comes from uncultured Anaerolineales bacterium, assembly GCA_964546245.1. Classification (GTDB taxonomy): domain Bacteria; phylum Chloroflexota; class Anaerolineae; order Epilineales; family JAHCIE01; genus JAHCIE01. The sequence goes on along the minus strand of CAZJJF010000052.1, from coordinate 5,982 downwards.
GGCTGTCGGTGTTCGCAGGCGGCTGGACGTTGGAGGCGGCCGAGGGGGTTTACCCTGGCCACGACGCGCTGGACCTGCTGACCCAACTCGTGGATAAGTCGCTGGTCCTGGTAGACGAGGACCATGCCGACGTGGCGCGCTACCGGCTGCTGGAAACGATTCGCCAATACGCTCGCGACCGGCTGCTGGAGGCGGGGGAGGCCGTCGAGGCGCGCGATCTGCACGCACGCTACTACAGCCAACTGGCCGAGGTGAACGCCCCGCCGTTGCCCGTGCCGATGGGCGTTGACTGGCTGGATGCGTGCGAAGTCGAGCATGACAACTATCGGGCGGCGTTGGAGTGGGGGGCGGGGCGCGACCCTGAGGCGGCGTTGCGGCTCGCCATCGTCTTGACCGCGTTCTGGGTCGCGCGTGGCTACCGCCCTGAGGGGTACCAGGCGCTGGAAACGCTGCTGGCGAAGGTGGCGGCCTTGCCGGCCGACGACGAGGCGGTGATGCGGGGGCGGGCGATCGGGCGCGCCCACGGCCTGCTTGGACTGATTACCCTGTCCCTCGGTCGTCGCGATGCCGTCCAGGTCGGACTGGCGGCGAGCCAGGAAGCCCTCGACCTGGTCGAAGAATTCGAGGATCGGGCGGCTCTCGCCGCCGCCCTGGCTCCGGCCGGTTTCATTGCTGCTGTGCACGGCCAACTGGACCTGGCCGAACAGCGTCTACAGGCGTGCATTGCGCTGGCCCGCGAGACGAATAGCCAGGTGGCGCTGGCGATAGCGCTGGGCACGTATGGTGCACTGGTCCTGGCGCAGCGGGGCGACCTGGCCGGGGCGCGCACCCACCTGGAGGAAGCCGTGCGCGTGGGGCTGGCCGCCGGTGAGACGTGGGGCGCCGCCCAGGCGACGATGGGGCTGGCTGTGATCGGGCGGCTGTCGGGTGAGTGGGATGAGGCGCGCGCCTATGCGCAGCGAGCCATCGCGGTATTCGAGACGTATCGCGACCGGCATCTGATCAACGCCGCGCGGAGCGAGCTGGCCCATGCCGAGCGCGGCGCGGGCAATCTGGCGGAAGCGCGGCGGCTGTACCACGACACCTTGATCGTGTGGCATGAGCTAGACCAGCGGCCGGCCGCGGCGCACGAACTGGAATGCGTGGCCTTCATCGACCGCGCTGAAGGGCACTCCCGGCGCGCGGCGCGGCTGCTGGGAGCGGCCGAGGCGCTCCGCGAGCAGATCGGCATCTCGATGCTGCCGCCGGAACACGCCGAGTATGCTGCCGAGGTCGCCGGGCTGCGCGGTCAGTTGGAGCCGGCCGCCTTTGACGCCGAATGGGTGGCGGGACGGGCCATGGCCCAGGACCAGGCCATCGCCTACGCGCTCGAGGACGCATCGATGCCGGGTAGCGGCCGCAGCGGTTCGTGACGGCGAGAAGACGGGCGTCGGCCCCCATGCCTGCCCTGGCTGACAGGAGGATAGGGCACGGGCGCGGCGGAGACCAGCTTGGCGAGGGGTGAGGGCGGCCACAAGAATCGCCCTCACCCCTCGTCGCATCACGCGCCAAAGCGCCGGATGAGTTCCCCCATGAACTGGATGTGGGATACGTAGTCGGCCAGGCGGATGTTCTCGTTGGGCGCGTGGACGTTGGAGCCGACGTAGCCGCAGCCGCCTGAGACGGCCGGGATGCCCAGGCGGTCGCACAGGTGATACATCGGGCCACTGCCCGCCATGTTGGGGTATACCAGGGCCGGCTGGCCGTACACGGTCTCCACCGCCTGCCGCGCCGCCAGTCCCACCTTCGAGTCAACCGGGCTGCGGGCGGGCGGCTCGCCTCCCAGGTCGATGATCTCAATGTCGGTGAAGCCCCGGCGGTCCAGGTGCGCCCGCAGCAGGCGTAGCACCAGGTCGGGTTGCAGGTCAGGCACGAGGCGGAAGTCAATCTTGGCCATGGCGGCCGCCGGCAAGACGGTCTTGGTGCCCGCGCCCTTGTAGCCGCTGTCCAGGCCACAGATGGTGCACGTCGGTGTGAAGAGCAGCTTGCGCACCGCCGCCGCGCCCTCAAGGTCGTTGATGAAGGCGTGGATGCCGTAGGTTTGCTTCAGCAGCTCAGCGTCGAAGGGCAGCTCGGCCGCAGCAGCCAGCGCCTCTGGCGGCGGGGCGACAACGTGGTCCATGAAGCCATCGATGAGGATGTTGTCTCGCTCATCCTTGAGGCTGCTCAAGGCCCAGGTGAGCCGCCACGCCGCGTTGGGCACGATTGCCGCGTTGGCCGAGTGCAGGTCGCGGGACGCGCTGCGCACGCGTAGTTCCACGTACATGATGCCCTTCAGCCCCATCGCCAGCACCGGCCGCTCGGCCACGTCGCGGTAACCCGCCTCCCACAGGCAGCCATCCGCGCCCCGCAAGAGGGCCTCGTTCTCGTCCACGAAATGCTCCAGGTGGATAGAGCCAATCTCCTCCTCACCCTCGACCACCCAACGCAGCCGCACCGGCAGTTCCCCCCGTGTCGCCAGCCAGGCCTCCACGGCCTGAATGCGCGCCACCAGGTTGCCCTTGTTGTCGGCGACGCCCCGCGCGTACAGCTTGCCGTCGCGAATTGTTGGCTCGAAGGCGGGCGTCTCCCATAGGTCCAGCGGCTCTGGCGGCTGCACGTCGTAGTGGTTGTAGATCATCAGGACCGGCCCATGATTGCCTAGCTCGCCAAAGACCACCGGCGCGCCGTCCTTGACCTCGATCAGGCGCGCGTCCGCCCCCAGGCGCGCCAGGCGGTCACGCACCCAGGCTGCGTTCTCTGCCAGGCCGATACCCTGGGCGGCGATACTCGGCCGTCGTGTCAGGTCGACAAGCTCGTCGACGAAGCGGCCCGTGTGCTGTGCCACGTACTCGTTAAAGGTAGCCATGGTGTCTCCTTGTTGGCGCGCTAGTCAGGCCGCCGCGTGATGACTTGCTCGTACAACCACCGCTGGCGCGCGATGGCCGCCTGATAGATCGCATAGCGGGTGGGGTCCGGCTCGCACAGCGGGCCGTCCGAGGCGGGCAGCGCGGCCAGGTCTGGCAGCACACCCAGCGCGCGCAGCGCCAGCAGCGCACTGCCGCGACTCGTGGCCTCCGCCTCCGCCGACGCCACCAGCGGCTGGCCCAGCACGTCGGCGAAGATCTGCATCCAGGCGGGCGAATGCAGCAGCGCGCCGCCGCTGGCAATGAGACGGTGCGGCGCGGGGTCGTCACCCAGGAGCCGCTGCTGGATAACGGCGAACCGGTAGGCGACGGCTTCGAGGCCCGCGCGCAGGATGGCGATGGGCGTCGTCGCCAGCGTCAGCCCGTGCCATGTCGCGCCGACGTTGCCCGCCCAATCAGGGCTGCGCTCCCCGGCCACGAAGGGCAGCACCGTCAGCCCGTGGCCGTCGGGAGGATAGGCAGCCACGGCCGCTTCCACGGCCAGCGTGTCCGCCAGGCGCAAGGTATCGCGCAGCCAGGCGTAGACGTTGCCGCCCTCGCTGGTCGCGCCGCCGACCAGGCTGTGCTTGCGGTCCACACGGTAGCACCACAGCCCCGGCGGGACGGCTGCCGCGTCGGTGCGCACGATTCGCATCGCCCCTGTCGTGCCGAGGGTCAGAGCGATGCGGCCGGGGTCTGTGCAGCCGCTGCCCACGTTGGCCGCTGCTCCGTCACCCACCGCCGGGAACCACGGCGCGTCCCGCAGCGCGGGCCAACGTTGGGCGTAGGGCGCGCTCAGGCCGCGCAGCGGCTCGTCCACGTCCACCAGTGGCGACAGGCGGTCCAGGGACAGGCCCAGATGATCAAGAAGGGGTCTGTCCCAGGTCAGGCGGTGGCGGTCCAGCAGCCCGCTCCACGACGCCACGGAGTAGCTAACTCGACTGCGGCCGAACAGTCGCCACTCCAGATACTCGCCCAGGGTGATGAAACGCGCCGCATTGCGCCATACGTCAGGCTGGGTACGGCGAAGCCAGGCCAGGCGGGCGGGCCAGTAGCTGGTACGGAGCAGGCAGCCGGTGCGCTCATGGACAGCGCCCTCATCAAGGTCAGTGCGCAGGGCGTTGGCGTCAGGCGCATTGCGCGTATCCGCGTAGGTGATGATCGGCGTCAGGGGCCGCCCCTGAGCGTCCACGGCGAGCAGGTTGGACACCAGGGTATCGACGGCCACGCCGCCGATGCGATTCGCCGCTACGCCGGCCCGCGCCAGGGCGGCATCGATGCAGCGGGCGGCGCGCTCGATGGCCGCGTCGGGGTCGTCTTCTGCTGCGCCCTCGACCGTTGCCCGCACCTCGTAAGGCTCGTGAGCCGTGGCCTCTTTGACAACTCGCGCGTGGCGGTCGTACAGAATGACGCGGGTGGAGGAAGAGCCTACATCGAGGGTCAGAATGAGGGGCGCCGCTGCCTCCTCAGGGGTGACTGCGCTGGCAGACATGATGAATAGCGGCTCCTGGGTGGCGGCCATACGACACGCCCATTAGCTTGAGGCGGCGGGTCGCGCCCAACGTTCCTGGCGACAGCCTGTTGCGGGCAGCGCGGGCCAGGCTACGCGCCCGCGCGCCTCTATTGTACCTCATTCCTCGGCGAGAGCGCGCCCATAGACCTCGCTGATTCATTGGCTGGGTTGACGCCACGGCCACCCATACTATTTCCGCCTTGCCAGAATCCCGAATCATGGTCTAGACTCCTCGATAGAGATATGCTACACGCGGGAGGCCGTGGTGCTGGACGAAGGGCGACGCCGCCTGTGGTTCTACCCCTACGGCCCGCGCATTGTCTATGTGCTGGCCGTAACACTCGGTATCGTCATGATGAGCCTGTACTCCTTCGTGCAGGGAGGGCAGGCCCAGCTCCGTGCCGCCGCGTTCCGCGACGCCGCCAATTGCGTCACCGCCGGCCAGGGCACGGGCAACGGCTGCGCCACCGAGACGGCCACCGTCCTCGATGCGTGGTACGTCATCGGCCGCACCCGTCCGCCGGGTATCCAGGTTCGGCGCGGCAGCGGCGCTGTCGAGACTATCTACTTCCCGGCCAACAATCAATCCATTATCGAGGTGGTGAGTCGGGGGGCGATGGTCGAGCTCCAGACGTGGGACGGCCGGGTAACCCAGGTGCGCGCCGATGGCGTCGCGGCGCGGCCGGCACAGAACCCGCTGGCCGACGCCGAGGGCTGGCAGCTGGGGGCCAGGATGGGCGCGTACGTGACACCGTTCCTGCTACTGATAGCGGGCTATCTTGCCCTGCGGCAGTGGCTGGTGTATCGCGCCCTCAGCGGCCCCTGGCCATGAGGGGCAAGGCAATCCAAACACACCAACGGAGAGTCAAGATGACGGACAACCAACATGGCGATGGCAGCGTGGTGCGGGCGTTGTTCGCGCACAACACCTGGGCCAACCTGAAACTGCTCGACTTCTGCGAGAGGCTGAATGACGAGCAGCTCGACACGGCGGCGGTGGGCGGCTATGGGACCATCCGCACCACGCTGTCGCACATCTTCCGCGCCGAGGTGGGCTACGTCAACCAGGTCAATGACCGGCTCCCGAAGGCCCCGCCGGGCCGCGACGAGTTTCCCGGCTTCCCGGTCCTCAAGGACGCCGCGCGCTGGGCGGGCGACGAACTACTCCAGTTAGCCCTCGCGGCGCGGGCAGACACCATCAACCGCACCCGCCCGCCACGCGACATCGTCGAGTACCCCGTAGCCGCCCTGATGGTCCAGGCAGTGACCCACTCGTGCGAGCATCGCACACAGGTCGCGACTATCATCACCCAGCTCGGCCTCGAGCCGCCCGACATGAGCGGCTGGGGATACATGGAGGCGATGGGCAGCCTGCGGGAACTGTGATGTCGCCCAAGCCGCGCCAGATGTGACCAGCCAGCACAAGCGGGCTTGCGTGCTCGTGCATCGGCTGGTCACACCCGATACGTGTTCCACGCCCCATTGTCGACAAAGCACATTTGCAATGTTGACAGCCGATTCGCCTTGCGGTATCATAGCTGCGCT